>JBDSME010000178.1:0-6593 GCA_039916065.1 Polyangia bacterium | reverse complement strand
AGGTCGTCGCCGAAGACCTTGATGACCACGTCGGCCCGCGAGCCCGCCAGGAGCTGGTTCACGCGATCCTCGATCGGTTGCGACACCGACACGAACGTCGCCGGCACCTCGCTCTCGATGGCGGTCTTGATGGCCTCGCCCAGATCATCCAGATCGTGCGCCGTCTTCCACTCCTTCTTGCCACGCAACTTGACCATCACCTCGGTCTCGTCAGGACCGACCGGGTCGGTGGCAACCTCCGCCCTTCCTGTGCGCGTCACCACTGACAGCACCTCGGGGAAGCGCGCCAGCACCGCCTCTACCTGGGTGCCCAGGCGCTGCGCCTCGGTGATCGACACCGACGGCAGACGTTTCACGTCCAGGGATAGCTCGCCCTCGTCCAGTCGCGGGACGAACTCCGCGCCCAGTCCGCGCCCCGCCGCCACCGAGACCACCAAAGACAGCACCGCCACCCCCAGCGTCAGCTTGGGATGGTGCAGGCAGTACACCAGGGCGCGGTTGTAGACTCGGCTGGTCTTGCCGAAGAAGCCCTTGTTTTCGTCGTGGGCGTGAGTGGGCGCGGTCAGCACCAAGGCCGCCATTGCCGGGAAGGCCGTCAGGCTGAAGGCCAGGGCGCCTCCCAGGGCCAACGCCACTGTGATGGCCATGGGGGCGAACATGCGTCCCTCCACCCCCTCCAGCGCTATCAGCGGCAGGTAGACCAGCAGGATGATGAGCAGGGCAAATGTAACCGGGCGCGCCGCTCGACGCATGGCTTCCGCGACGACCGTGGCGGTGTCGGCCCGTCCCACCGGCCGCCGTATGGCGAGCTGGAGCAGGGTCGCCTCCAGCATCACGATGGCGCCGTCCACCAGCAGGCCAAAATCGATGGCCCCCAGCGACATCAAGTTGCCCGTGACATTTAACCGCAACATTCCGATCACGGCGATGGCCATGGACAACGGGATGGCCAGCGCGGCAATCAGCGAACCCCGGAAGCTCCCCAGGGTGAGAAACAGGATCACCACCACCAGCAGGGCGCCTTCCCCCAGGTTGATGAAGACGGTTTTCAGCATGCGGTTGATGAACTCGGCGCGGTCGTAGTACGACCTGATCTCCACGCCTTTGGGCAGCTCTTTCTGCAGTTCGGCCAGCCGCGCCTTCACCGCCCCCACCACCTCGCGCGAGTTGGACCCCGTCAGCATCATCACCGTGCCCGCCACGATCTCGCCTTCGCCCTGCTTGGTGACCACCCCGAAGCGCAACGCCGGGCCGATCTGCACCCGTCCCAGGTGCTTCATCAACACCGGGGTTCCGTCGTGGTCCGACGTCACCACCGTGTTCTCGATGTCCTCCACGGTGCGAAACTGTGCCGCGCCGCGGATCACGAACGATTCGCCATTTTTTTCGATGTAACCGCCGCCGACAGCAGCGTTGTTGTGGATGAGGATGTCGTGAATCTCCCCCAGCGACAGCCGAAAGGCAGCCAGTCGCTTGGGATCGATCACCACCTGATACTGCTTGGCCTCGCCCCCCATGCCGTTGACTTCTATGACCCCGGGGACAGCGCGCAGCTTGTACGCCACCACCCAGTCCAGCACGGTGCGCAGCTCCATCGGCGAATGCCGTTTGGACACCAGGTAGAACTCGTAGATCTCTCCCAGACCGGTGGAGACCGGCCCGAGCTCGGGGCGTCCATACCCGGGAGGGATATCGTTCTCCGCCAGCTTCAACCGTTCGCTGACCATCTGGCGTGCAAACCAGGTGTCGGTACCATCCTTGAACACCACCGTCACCGCGGAGACAGCGGTTCGGCTGATCGACCGGATCTGATCCACGCCGGGCAGGCCGTTCATCGCGGTCTCCACGGGGAAGGTCAGGTACTGCTCCACCTCCAGCGGTGACAGCCCGGGCGCGCTGGTGAGGACCGACACCTGAACGTTGCTGACGTCCGGCACGGCGTCGATGGACAGCTTGGGAATCGAAACCAGCGCCGCCCCCAGAATGGCGGTCCAGGCCGCCAGCACCAGCCCGCGCCGCTGTACCGACAGCTCGACGATCTTCTCTAGCATCAGCGCAACAGCTCGCTCTTCAGAAGGAACGCTCCGTCGGTGGCGATCTGCTCGCCCTCGCGCACGCCGTTGCGAATCTCCACCAGTTCACCGCCCGAGATCCCCAGCTCAACGGACCGACGTTCATACCCTTGGGGTCCCTTCACGAACAGCAGCGGTTTGCCATCAACGCGCTGGACGGCGCTGCGCGGGACCGCCAGCACGGGGGCGGTGGTCAGCTCGGTGCTTCCAATCAGCCGTGCGTTGACCAGCTGGCCGATGTGCAGCCTGGCCGCGTCGTTGGCGATCTGCACGCGGACCTTGGCGGTGCGGGTTGCCTCGTCGATCACGGGTGCCACGTAGGCCACCCTCCCCGGAAAGACCTCGCCCGGATAGGCCTCGGTGCGCGCCTCCACGGATTGGCCGACGCGGACGCGCGCCAGATCCTTCTCGTACAGGTCCAGCAGGATCCAGACGTGCGTCAGGTTGGCGATCTTGAAGGCATCGGCGGCCCGCTCCACGGCCTCTCCCAGCGTCACCAGCCGTTCGATGACCGTCCCGTCGATGGGCGCGCGGATGGCCACCCGCCCGCCCACGGCCTTGTCGTCGATGGCGCGAATGTCGGCGTCGGACAGTCCGATGGCACGCAACTTTTCCTGAGCGGCGCGCATGGCGGCCCCTTCACTCGCCCACTGCGCCTCCGCAACCTCGCGCTCACGCACCGATGAGATCCGCTTCTCCGCCAGCTCGCGCTCCCGTCGCAGATTGGCATCCGCCGCGGCCAGACGCGCCTTCGCGCCGATGAGGGCTCCCCGTGCATCGCCAACGTCGACGCTTTCGATCTCCGCCATGATCTGCCCGCGTCGAACGTGCCCACCCACGCCCACCGCCAGGCGGGTCATGCGGCCGTCGACCAGGGGACCGACGATGGCGAAATGGTCGGCGTCATACGAGACGTTGCCCACCACCTGGATGTCGCCCGCCAGCCGCACGGCCCGCACCGGTACGGTCAGCACGGGGTTGTTCGCGGAGGAACCCTTGGGGAGGCTGAGCGGGGGGGCCAGACCACCCTCCGCCGCCTCGGCGGTGGTGCCGGGTTTGTTCGTGCCCGGGCCGGGCGAGACACCGCCGGGCCCGGGCGCCTTCAGGCGGATGCCGGATGCGGGCTCACTGCGGGTCAGGATCAGGACCACCGTGATGATGCCGGCCGCGCCCACAGCGCCGAGCGCGGCCACCAGACCGCGGCGGTTCTTCAGGTTGGTCTGCGCGTTATCATGTCGGTCAAGTCGGGGGCTGTTGTCGTTGCTGGGCATGGTGGGCTGGTGCGTCCTTCGTTGGTGGTCGTGACTCATGGTGTTCCTGTGGCGCGGTCCAAGGCGATGTTTGCTTCCCAGAGGGCTCCCAGGGTTTCGAGCTGGCTGCGCCGCGCGTCGCTCGCCTCACGCGACGCCTGGATCACGCGGAAGAGGTCGAACTTTCCCGCGCGCCATCCCTGGGTGACCAGCTCCACGCCGGCTTCCGCTGCTGGCAACACCTCCTTCTCCACCACGGCCACCATCTGGGCGTGCGCCAGCGCTGCGCGATAGGAGCGTTCCACCTCCGCCGCGATCTGCAGAGCGGTGACGTCGCCTTCTTCCCGCAACCGGGAGCGCTCGGCACGCGCCAACGCCAGCTCGCCCTGGTTGCGTCGCCATACCGGCAAGGAAAGGGCGATTCCGCCGCCTACATAGACCTGGCCCGGGAGATCGCGCTGCAGGTCCAGGAACACCGTGGGATTCGGCACCGCTTCTCTGCGCAGCCGCACCACCGCTGCATCCAGCATCGCCTCGCTGGATTCCAGGGCACGCAGTTCAGTGCGGCGCTCACGGGCCCGTGCCAGCAGGACGTTGAGCTCCGCGGGCGGTGCCGGAGTGGCGAGCGGGCTGATCAAGGAGAGCGCCAGGGCTGGCGGCGCGGCGATCAAGACGCGTAGGTCCGCGAGCGCCACGTCCACGGCCAGCTCGGCGGTGATTCGATCCCGGGTCGCCCGTCCTCGCTCAAGACGCGCCAGCTCCAGATCCACGTTTGATGCCGCGCCGGCGTCCACGCGCGTCCGCACGCTGTCGACCAGCTTTTGCACCAGCTCCTCGCGGCTGCGCGCCGATCGCGCCTGTGCGTGGGCGAGTTGACTGCCAACGTACAGTGTCCGCACGCGGGCCCGGGTTTCGGCCATGGCCAGGGCCTCGCGCCAGCCGGCCACCTCAACGGCCCGCGCCACCTCCGTTCGGCGCGTTCCCCTCTGATTGGCGATCTCCAGTGTCTGCTCGGCGTGCAGCGCGTACTGAATACCGCTGTCACGTCCCACGCCGCTCACCTGTTCCGGTCGTTGTTCCGTTCTTGATTCCGTTCTTGGTCCCGCGCCCACCGCCACCACCGGGTTGGCGGGGAACATCAGGCGCGCCCCCACGTCGCGCGCCTCCACCGCCAGGCGTTCGGCGCGGGCCCGGCGCACCAGCGCACTGGCTCCTTCAGCGCGACGCAGGGCATCCTCCAATGTCAGCTGCAACGGTGGGGTGTCGGCCGCAGCCAGGGCAGCCCGGCAGCCCGGATCGGGCCAACAAGCCAGGCAAGCCAGCCACAAGCTCCCCATGATTCGGATCTGGACGCGCGGTGCTCGGCGCCGCCAGGGGCTTGTGCGCGAAAGCGATGTGGATGAAAACTGTCTGAAAGATGCGCCTACTACAATGTCCACTGCGACTCCCTGTTCGTTGATCCATCGACGGAACTGCACGGCATGACCGTGACCTTCATTGCCTCGCGGCGAAGGGCCGCACGACAAGACTCACCCGAAGTTCAACCGCTGGTGGTGACCAGCTCGGTGCCTGCGACGCGATCGCTGCTGGCGATCGCGCGCGGGCGTTCAGACAGTCGGGGAGGTGGGAGGGCGGAAGAGGTCTGGAATCACCAGACGACCCGAAGGAAACACGGAGAATGACGGGAAAGCACGGGCCGGGGGACAGGAGGGCCCGAGGAGGGGCGTGCAGGGGAGGGCCACGAACCCATCGTCGAGGATGGAAAAGGTCACGTCATCGCCGCTGCTGGCGGGCTCGACATCGTCCGAACCTGGTGCCCGAATCTGGGCGCCGACAATCACGATGATCGCCAGCGCCAGACCGACAGACCAGGGACAACGCGCCGAATTCAAGGTTCACCCAAAGTAGCACACCGACTCACGAACGCGAGCGGATGCGTCCCACTTCCCCGACGGCGGTGTATTAATCGGCTACGACTCCGTGATTGTCCGCGACCGGCATCAGGTCCGCCACCGTGAGGCCGGCCGTCCGTTTCCTGCGCGTTTCCTCCAGGTCAGCAACCAGTGCGCGCAAGGCCGGCGACGTGGTGCCGTCCGCCAGCTCGATGTCGCTGGAACGAAAAGCCGCCAGCACGTCCTCGAGGGTGATGGTGCTGGCGGCGCGCCCCGGGATGTATCCGTTGATGTCTCCCTGCACCTCGGCGATCAACCCGCGCCGCTTCAGCCGATCCACGATGCGCTCCACCACGTCCGCGGTCAGTCCGAAATCCGTCACCAGCTGGGTCTTCGCTACCCCAGTGCCGGACTGTTCGTGCGCCGCCGCCACGACCGACAGCAGCTGCGCCGCCAGCAATCCGTTGATCGGTTCATCCCCGCGCGTACGACGATCCTCCGCCTCCAGTACGCGCAAGTTCTGGACGGCGAAGGCGATCTCCGCGCCCAGCAGCACCATCAGCCAGGACGCGTAGATCCAGATCAGCAGCAGGGGGATCAACCCCAGCGACCCGTAGACGCCGCTGTAGCTGTCGAGGAGCATGGTCTTGGCGAAGCGGACGAACCCGAACTTCCCCGCCTCGAGCACCACCGCCGTGAACAGCGCGCCCACCAGCGCGGCTCTCCAGGCGACGTTGGTGTGCGGGAGCAGCTTGTTCATGAGCACCAGTCCCAGCACCTGGATTCCCAGAGGCGCCAGAAAGCCCGCCGCCGTACTGCCCCCCACGAAGCGCCCCGACCAGTACAGCGATACCGACGCCATGGCCGGTAACAAGGTGACCATCGCGTAGAAGGTGAGAAACTTTCCGACGGTGGTGCGCCGCTGTCCGACGCGCCAGATGTCGTTGAAGATCTGCTCCACGTAGCTGTAGAGCGAGTAGCAGGTGATGATGGTGAAGATCAGCCCGGCGCCGCCCAGGGCGCCCACGCTGATGTTGCGAGAGAAACCCTCGATCCGATCGGCGATGTCGTCCATGCCCGGGAACATGCGGTTGGACACGAAGTCGGAAAGACGCGACTGCGCATCCAGCGAGCCCATGCTGCGCAGGATGGTGAAGGCGATTGCGGTCACGGGCACCAGCGACAGCGCGGTGTTGAAAGCCAGCGCCGCCGCCTGCTGCGGACACTTGTCCCGCGCCCACTGCTTCAAGATGCGGATTCCCAGCCGCGTCAGGTAGAAGGCCGCCCGCGCGCGCCGCGAGAGTTGATTGGTGGCGGCGGCGGCGTAGTGGTGGGACGCGATGAAGGTCCGAATCTGTGCCAGGGTTCGCCGCACGCGG
>JBDSME010000177.1:0-7152 GCA_039916065.1 Polyangia bacterium | reverse complement strand
TGGCAGTCGCGCGCCAGTGTTTCGGGATTGCACGATACGTACACGATCGTCGCCGGGCCAAAGGCCGCGAGCTGTGACAGGAAGGCATCGCCACAACCCTTGCGCGGAGGATCAACGATCACGGCCGCGTCGTCGCCGCTGACGGTGACCTCCGCGAAGATGCGGGCGGCATCGGAGGTCACGAAGCGTGCGTTGGTGATGTTGTTGCGCTGGGCATTTTCGCGTGCGGCGCGCACCGCCCCGGGGCTGACCTCGACGCCCACCACCGAAGAGAATCTCCGGGCCGCCGCCAGCGCGAAGAGGCCGCTGCCCGTGTAGGTGTCGACCAGGGCCGGCGCTCCACCGGCGGCCGCCGCTTCGACCACGAAGTCGACCAGTCGGGGCAACAGGAAGGGATTGTTCTGGAAGAATTCGCGGGCGAAGAATTCCAGCTCCAGGTCACCCACCCGCTCGGTGACGCGGGCGTCGGGGTCGGTGGTCACACCCGATGACGCCTCGCGGATCAAGAACGATGCGCCCAGGCGGCCCAGCGGCGCGGTGGCGGAGATCTCGGCGCGCAGCTCAGGCAGCCGCTCATTGATCCCGTCGGTGGCCAGCGGACAGCGCGGCACGTCGACCACCTGGTGCTTGCGTCCGACCTTCAAGAAGCCGATGGCCAGCGACTCTCCGGCGCGCGGCCGATCATGGTGCGGGGTGATCTTCGAGCGGTAGCCGAACACCCGCGGCGAGCCCACACAGGGCGCCACCAGGTGGTCAAGTCCGAGCGGTGCGACCAGCTCTCGCACCACCGTGGTCTTCCAGTCGAGCTGACGGGGGTAAGCCAGGTGCTGGAGCTGGCAGCCGCCGCAAGTGCCGAACAGGGGGCACGCCGGCTGCACCCGATCGGGGGCCGCAACCAGCACCTCAAGCAGATCGGCGGCCCCTTCGCCGCCGACGCCGTCCAGACCACCTTGCCGCCGCCAGACCCGCGCCCGCACCCGTTCGCCGGGGATGGTGAACGGGACGGTGATCGTGACGTTGATGGGCCGGGTGTCACCGGTGCCACCGGGCTGGCCGGGGGGAGGGCCAGATAGGGCGGCAGGGACGGCAGGGGCATCCGCCTGCACCTCGTGATCGACAGGATGTCCTGCGGCAGTTGCCGAAACGGTAGCAAGCCCGCTGCCGCCGTGATCCAGCGCCAGGATGTTCAGTTCGACTATTTCGGGAGTGGCGGGCGTGTCCTGGGCGCGTATCCGACGGATTCTCCGGGTCACCCGCGGCAGTCTGCCGAATCACCGTCGTTTCGTCGAGGCGGCGTCCCGCGCCATCCACCGGTCCGTTGGCCGAAGTCGCCGCGTCCCGGTGCATCGGTTACGATCGACACGGGCATGCGGCAAGCGATTGAAACCTTTCGGGACCACCTGCGGTCTGAAAAGCGGGCGTCGGAGCACACCCTCAAGGCCTATCTTCACGACGTGGAAGAGCTGGCCGCTTTCGCCTGCAGGGTCACTGGACGGAAGTCGATCGGTCTGGGCGAGCTGGACGTGGTGCTCTGTCGATCCTATCTGGCGTCCCTGCATGGTCGAAACGACGCGGTCACCATCAGCCGCAAGCTGTCGTCGCTGCGCGCCTTCTTTCGCCTGCTGGTGCGTCGCCGCCTGGTTGCCGCCAGCCCGGTGGCGGGGCTGCGTGGTCCCAAACACGCCCACCGCCTGCCGGCATTCCTGGGCAAGGAAGAGGTCGGGCGATTGCTGGACGGCAAGGTCATCGCGCCCGTCGCGCTGGACAGCGGCACAAGTGAGGGGCGGGCGGCCGGCAAGGCGGCCATTGCCCTCGCGCACGCGGAACGGCTGCGTGACGAGGCCCTGTTCGAGGTCATGTATGGCGCGGGCCTGCGCGTCTCCGAGGCCTGCAACCTGGACCTTCCCGACATCGAGTCGAGCGGCGGCGGCTCGCACGTGAAGGTCCGTCAGGGCAAGGGGCGGAAAGATCGCGTGGTTCCCATCGGCGGCAAGGCGGTGGCTGCCCTGGAGGCGTATTGGCCGGTGCGGCAGGGGTGGTTGGCCGACGGCGGCGCCAAACGGCCTGCCGGTGATCGGGCGGCCATCTTCCTCACCAGGCGGGCGCGCCGGCTGGGTCCACGCGCGGTGCGCCGCCTGCTGTCGCGGCGCGAGCTGGCGACCGCCGTGCCGGCTGTGTCGCCGCACGCGTTGCGCCACAGCTTCGCCACCCACCTGCTGGGGGAGGGGGCCGATCTCCGATCGATCCAGGAGATGCTGGGACATGCCAGTCTTCGCACCACTCAGCGTTATGCTCACGTCAACATCGACCACCTGATGGCGGTCTACGACAAAGCTCACCCCCGGTCTCGCGCATGAAAAAGCTCCGTATCCGTTCCACTACCGTGCTGGCCGTCCGACGCGGAGGTTCCGTGGTCATTGGTGGCGACGGACAGGTCACCATGGGCAACACAGTCGTGAAGGGGACCGCGCGTAAGGTGAGACGCCTCCACGACAACAAGATCATCGCCGGTTTCGCCGGTTCGGCCGCCGACGGCATCACCCTGTTCGAGAAGTTCGAGGCGAAGCTGAAGGACACCAACGGCAACCTGCTGCGCGCGGCCGTGGAGCTGGCGAAGGATTGGCGCACGGATCGGGTGCTGCGGCGGCTGGAGGCCTTGCTGCTGGTGGCCGACAAGGAAAAGATCCTCTTGCTGTCCGGCACCGGCGACGTGATCGAGCCCGACGGAGACGCCGCATCCATAGGTTCTGGTGGACCCTATGCCCTGGCCGCGGCGCGGGCCCTGCTGGAAGCCACCGAGCTTCCCGCGCGCGCTATCGTGGAACGGGCGCTGACCATCGCCGGTCAGATCTGCATCTACACCAACACGAACCAGGTCATCGAGGAGCTGTAACGATGTCGTCCCTGCCGCCGTCCGTCGCCGCCTCGCGGGCCCGTCCGGAGGCCCTTACTCCACGCGCCATCGTAGAGGAGCTTGACCGCTACATCGTCGGGCAGAAGGCGGCCAAGCGCGCCGTCGCGGTGGCCCTGCGCAACCGCTGGCGGCGCCAGCAGGTGGCGCCGCCCATGCGCGACGAGATCACCCCCAAGAACATCATGTTGATCGGGCCCACCGGCGTGGGCAAGACCGAGATCGCGCGGCGGCTGGCCCGGCTGGCTGGCGCCCCCTTCGTGAAGGTCGAGGCCTCGAAGTTCACCGAGGTGGGGTACGTGGGCCGCGACGTGGACTCGATGGTGCGCGATCTCGCCGAGACGGCCGTGCAGATGTTGCGCGAGGAAGAGCGCGAGCGGGCGCGTCCGCGGGCGCGCGAGCAGGCGGAGGAACGCCTGCTGGACGTGTTGTTGCCGCCCAGCCCCCGGTCGCGGTCCGCGGTGGCGGGGTCGGCGCCGGCAAGCAGCAGCAGCGGCAGCGGCAGCGGCAGTGGAGTTGGAATGAGCGGCGGGGGAGCCATCCCCTTGCCGGCCATCGGCGATTCATCACTGGACGGCACGGCGAACAGCACCGCCCGTGCGAGCGGTGGCGCCGGCGAGGGGGCGGCCAGCACGCGCGAGAGCTTCAGACGGCTGCTGCGCGAGGGGAAATTGGATGACCGCATGGTGGAGATCGACACCGCCGACTCGCCCCAGTCGGTGATCGACGTGTTCTCCGGAACCGGCATGGAGGAGATGGTCCTCAACCTCAAGGACATGCTCCCCCAGGTGGGCCGGCGCACCAAGCGGCGGCGGCTGTCGGTCCCTGAGGCGCTGGAGGCGCTGACCGAGGAGGAGGCGGCCAAGCTCATCGACGTCGACAAGCTGACCAAGGAGGCCATCCGCCGGGCCGAGGAGGCGGGGATCATCTTCATCGACGAGATCGACAAGGTGGCCGGTCGCGAGGGCGGGGGGCACGGCGGCGGGCCCGACGTGTCCCGCGAAGGGGTGCAACGAGATCTGTTGCCCATCGTGGAAGGGTCCACGGTCTCCACCAAGTACGGACCCCTCAAGACCGACCATGTCCTGTTCATCGCGGCGGGGGCGTTCCACGTTGCCAAGCCCAAGGACTTGATCCCCGAGTTGCAGGGGCGCTTTCCCATCAGGGTGGAGCTGGAGACCCTGACCGACGACGATCTGGTGCGTATTCTCACGGAGCCTGAGAACGCGCTCACCAAGCAGTACACCGCCTTGCTCGGCACGGAGCACGTCACCCTGGATATCCATCCCGAGGCGGTGATCGAGATCGCGCGCATCGCCGCCTTGGTCAACTCGCGCATGGAGAACATCGGGGCGCGGCGTCTCCACACCGTCATGGAACGGGTGCTGGACGATCTGGCCTTCGAGGCCCCGGAGCTGGGACACGTCACCATCCCCATCACCGCCGCCTACGTACGCGAGCGGCTGGACGGCGTCCTCAAGGACGAAGATCTGTCACAGTACGTGCTCTGAGCCGGCTGGCGTTCCAGCCGTTCCGGCGCTTACGCGGCCGATCGCGCCGGTCGCCGGTCTACTTGGCGCGGAGGTACGTAATCTCCATCGTTTTTTTCTCTTTCCCCTTCTTCTTCTCGAAGAATTCCTCGACCAGCTTGTCGTTGCCCTCCCACGTCCCGACGATCCGTAACTTGCTGTCCTTGCCGGTCATGGGGTCGGTGGAGACCGCCTGGACCGTCATCGTGTTACCGCTTGCGTCGGTCGTGCCCTCGCTGCGCATGACGCCGGTCGACATGGAGTCGATCCAGGTACCGACAAACTTCTTCTTCCCCCTGTCGTAACCGTTGACGGAGACGCCGCTGAAGGGCTTACCCATCATGTCGCAAACGACATCCTGCTGTACGAAACGACCGCCCAGAAGGGCCCTTCCCTCGGCCGTTCCCTTGGACTCCATGGGTGGCTGATTCGGATCCATCCAGCTCTTGATGGTGATGGTCCACTTACCCACTGACCTCTGCAGCAGCTTGTGCTGTTCCGTCGGTTCGCCCGCCTTTTCGTACGCGGCCATCATGGCCTGCGGGTCGAGATCCTTGCCAGCCGCGGCCTTCTTGGTCTCCTTGGTCTCCTCGGCGGTCGCCACGCCGCTGGCCGCAAGAAGCAGAACCACACCCGCGCTGACCCAAGTTCGCAGTCTCATCATGTCTCCTCGGTTCGGGTTGACGGACCTGGTGGTCCTTACCCGTCCTCGTAACCCGGGGCGGCCCTTCTGGCAACAGGCGCGGCAGGGCAGCGGTCAGGCAATTCCCAGGGCGGGGATGGTGCCGATGACCTCGCCCAGCTTGGCCGGAAGACCGACCGCCGCCATCGCGGAGATGATGACGTTTGCCGGGTGTTTGCCCGTGGCGACGACGTGCTGGCCGGGCTTCAAGCCACCGGCGCGGCCCGCGATCAAGCAAGCCATGTTCTCGGTCGAGTGGGTGCTGTTGGTCTTGCCGGTGGCCGTGTCCAGGCCGTGGCCGCCCTCATGAAGGAACAGCGCGGCCACGTTGTCGATCAGCTTGCCCGCCCCCTCCGGGGTATCACGCAGCTTGCCGATCAGGTAACCGAAGTGCTTCATGTGCCAGGCGATGGCCTTGCTGACGGCCAGCGTGCCGCGCAAAACGGGGTCGCCGTTGTGGCCGATTTCGTGCAGGTCGCAGTGTGCCCCGGTCAGGGCGTACATGTTCATGTGCGACTGGAACATGGTGAACATCAGCGACGCGACACGGGTGAGGTCGCACGTGAACGCCATGTGCAGCAGATCGCAGAAGATCTTCGCCCGTTGTTCTTCGTTGCTGTATCCCAGGTTGGTGCCGTAGGTGCTGGTGCCCGCGGCGTCCACTCCCTGTGCGCCTCCGGGCGGCGGGTCGACGCCGGGATCGGACGGTTTCTGGCACATTCCAGCGGCAACCGGCGGCACCGCGGAGATCTGTCGCTCCAGGTCGCGGATCTCTTCGAAGTGCTGCTGTAGCCGCTGCTGATCCGCGGTGCCCAGCTGAGTGTTGCTTGCCAGCTTCTGCGCCTTGTTCCCCACGAGATCCAGCACGCTCTTTCGCGAACGCAGCAGAAAGTCCTGCCGCGCCTGCTCCGCCGAGTTGGCGGGCGGTGTGAAATTGGAAAACAGCGCCTTGAACGCGTCCTGCGGGCTGACCACCGGTGCGATGGGCAGCGGATTGCCTCCCGACGGGTTTGTCTTGTAGGACATGATGTCGCGCCCATAGGGGGCCGACACCCCCAGGTACCAACCCACCTGGACCCGGTACGCCAGCGACTTGAACGGCGTGGCGCCGGCGATTGCCGCTGCTACCAGCTGGTCCGACGTCGGCCCGGCGGCGGCGGTGCCATCAGGTGACCGGACGCCCGCCAGCAGCGGACTGAGAGACGAGACGTGGAAGTCGTCGCGCCGTCCCGCGGCCGGGACCGCGCCGCCGTTGGCGGTGGGGATGGACAGCCCCGAGACCACGCTGATCTCTCCTTTGACCGCCGCCAGCGGCGCCAGCGCTGACTTCAGATCGTAGTTCGCGCCGATGGTGTTCGGGACGTAGTCATTGTGCAGCGGATCACCGTCACCCCCCAGCGACTGACCGCCGAAGCAGACCAGGTAGCGCTTGGGGACGGGCGTGCCCTGCGCCAGGGCGACGCCGTTCCGGTCGAACATGATCTCCAGCGCCGGCAGCGCGATGGCCGCACCGCCCACTCCGCGCAACATCGTTCGTCGTGATATCCGCAACGCCATTGTGTGTGCCCCTCCTGGTGCTCAGCGCTCCACACGCCGGTGGATGAAGGCGGCGTCAGCGACCATGTCCCGCATCAACGCGTCGAAGGTGCGCCCGTTTTGCTGGAAGCCATTGGTCAGCGCCGCCAACGTCGCGGTGTCGTCGGCCGTCTCGCGCCGCCCCTGCGCCATGCGAAACAGCTGGGTCACCACGCAACCCTCCAGCTCTCCCGTCGCGATCAACATCTCTCCGAGCGCCGCCGGGCCGTTGAATTTGCCGTCGCTGCCCGGCAGTCCCACCACCTGACCATCCCCCTTGATCACGCACTCTGGTGCGTCCTTGTCGGTGGCGCGGTAGACGCCCACACGGTCATAGTTTTCCAGGCCGAAGCCGATGGCGTCAGTGAGGTTGTGGCAGCCGGCGCAGTTGCCGGCGCGGTGCTCGGCGTAGCGATCGGCCTTGCACCTGCTGGTGGTCGATGGGGGCGGCTGGT
>JBDSME010000176.1:0-5436 GCA_039916065.1 Polyangia bacterium | reverse complement strand
CTGCTCATCCACAAATTGTGGCTGAGCGTGATCTTGTCGGCGCTGTCGACCAGGCCGCCAAAACGCTGCGGATCGATGCTCTCACCCAGGAGCGAATATTGAATGGTGACCGACGAAGTATTGCCTGTGAGCCCTATGGTGTCCCAACGTCCCCATTGAACGGACAGATGATCGAAGATCATGTTTGCCCCGTCGGTGACATTCAGCGCCTTGGTGCCGTCGCCGCTGTCGATGCCCTGGCGGAATCGCAGATAACGAATAATCACGTTCTTACGTCCGCTGACGCTGGTGCCGTCCCCATAGACGGTGACGCCGCTCCCGGGCGCCGTCTGCCCGGCGATCGTCACGTTGTCCCCGGCAACCACCAGCTGCGAGCCAATGGTGATGACCCCGCCGACATCGAACACGACCGTGCGATTCCCCGCGCTGATCGCGTCGCGCAATGATCCCGCACCGCTGTCGTTCAGGTTCGACACGTGGACGACCTTGGCGGCCCGTCCCCCTGTCACCAGCGCACCGAATCCTTCCGCGCCCGGGAAGGCACGCGGCGCCGCAATCGCAGCGGGCGCCACTCCCCCCAGGGACGGGGCAACCAGAGCGAGAAAGGCGAGTGCGCCGGCGCAAGGAGCACGACGGGAAACAGACCGGGACGACATGCGGGCCTCCGGGAGAAACCCAGGAGTCTACCCAGGATGGCTGGAGGGATTCTATCGCCATCCGCGCGGACGGCCCCTCCCGACGGTTGCCTCCTCGCGTCAGCCGCCAAGGCCTTCTTACGCCAGTGCCGCCGCGATGGTGGTCCCCGATGAGACCGTCGCTGCGATCGTCGCTGGGTCCACGCCGACGGCGCTGAGGACCGTCCTGCCGAATGACGTCAGGGTCTCTGTGGGGCGGATGTCACCGTCCGGGGAGGCTTTGCCCGTCCTGGAATCGATGGCCACCGCACCGTAGTCCTTCTGCACCGGAGCTACGCCGCCCATGACGCCTCCGCGGAACGGCTTGCCAATGGTGACCGAGACCTGATGGTTGGCGTTGTGCTGCCGCCCGTCTGTGTTCGAGGCATTCAGGGTACGGCCAAACACGTTGAGGGAGATCAGGCTGACGTTGTCCGAAAGTCCAGCCGCCGCCAATTGCTCCATCAAAGAGGAGATGTTGGCGACGCCCGCGATGGTCTGGGCCGTCTCGCCAGCCAGGCCGATGTCGCGGTGGTTGTCGCCCCCAAACGGTATATGAATCGCGATGACCGGCGTGACCTTCAACTGAATCAAAGTGATGGCCGCCAGGATCTGAGAGGCGGCGCTGTTGTCCTTGAGCGACAGCAGGCTATTGAGCACGCTCTGATTGATATTGCGCAGCTGCTTCTGCGACGTCACCAGTGAATCAATGTAACGGCGTTGTGCCGTGTTCGCGGTGGTCTTGTACAGATCATACAGCTGGTTCAGGGTCTGGTCGCGCAGGGGCTGGAGCGTGCTCAAGGGACCCGCCGGATTGGTCAGCGTTGCCTTCAACGCCAGGGCGGGGATGATGGGGAGAGCGGCGCCGCCGTAACTAAGGCTCTCCGCGGGGCTGGTGGCGCCCAGGGTGATGGGCTGCGATTGGATGGTATTCAGGCAAGGGGCCAGTTGCTTTGCCAGCAACGAGGGAAGCATCTCGCCCGCGGAGATGCCACCCATCAACTTCAACACGTCAGGCTCTTTCGGATGGACGGGGGTATTGGTCATCAGATGCCAGAAGCAGGTGCGGTCGAGCACTGTTTGGGGCAGTGCCGCCCACGGCGCCGCTGCCAGGTAGCTCTGACCACCAATGGTCAGGGGCGTCGCTGCCATCGCCGGATCAAGGCTGTGGGCGATCATGGGATCGTCATAGGTGCCCGGGACGTTGGCGTTGATGGGATCGCCCGCCCCCGAGGTATTCAAGATGATGTACTGAGCCTTGGCCGCCGCGCCGCAGGCAGGTTCCGGAACCGCCGCCAGGGCACGACGAGGATTCAACAAAAACGAGGCGGGCAAGCCTGTGGCCAGCGCGCGCAGGCCGATCGCGCCGGTTCCAAAAAGGGTGGAGGTGATTGCCTGACGACGGGTAAACATTTTGCAGTCCCTTTTCTCTTTCACAGCCCGACGGAGATGGATGAAGGCGCAAGGCATGCCACCACGAACGTCGATTTCAAGGCATCGGAGGCGGAAGCCCCTTGAACTGTCGCCGTCGTGAAGTGCTCCTTCAGCAGCTTGACCGCGGGCGCCGCGCGCGGGTCCGACGGCACCAACGCCATGATGGTGCCGACGAAATCGTCGATGGCGCTGTCCGGGGCGCTGCTTGACCAGTACCTGGTGCCCGCTGTCTGCTTCGCCTGCGCCACGTCGATCACCATCGCGGCGACGGTCTCACAGATGTTTTCGGTGCCGGCGCGGTAAAACAGGGTCGATCGGTTGGGTAGCACTGGCT
Organism: Polyangia bacterium; assembly: GCA_039916065.1. Lineage (GTDB taxonomy): Bacteria > Myxococcota_A > Polyangia > Fen-1088 > Fen-1088 > FEN-1088. The sequence goes on along the minus strand of JBDSME010000176.1, from coordinate 2,994 downwards.
CAGTCGAACCCCTGCCGTATCCGTCCGAAGGTAAACCCGAAACAATTTGCGGCACGGTCGCCTGGAGTTGTTTTCTGGTGACTGCGTCCAGTCCACAAATATCGGCCAAACCCAGCCGATTGTTCAGCGCCGCGCACAGGTGATCTCGTCGAGACACCGCCACCACCGGTCCCGCCGCGGCGACGGTCTGCGTTTCCGCTGCGTTGGTGGTCAAGGGGGACGACAGCAGCTCGCGGACGAGCACATTCCAGGAATAGTTGGCATCGCGGAAAGCCGCCACCACGCGCTGGAACTCGGGGTCATCCTCCAGACAGGGCGCCGAATTGACGTAGGTGCAAAGCTTTTGGGCCCAGGCCTGGGCAAACAGAGGATGCTGGGCCAGGACCGAACCCAGCTCGGCGATGCTCGAGACAGGCTGGTTGACGCCCCGGAAGGTGAACAGCCCCTTCTGTGGGATCAGGAGGGGGTCGATCTGGTTGTGATAGTTCCACGAATAGTTGGCCGAAAAAATCGACCGCAGCGGATCGAGCGTGCGATGACAGGAAAAGCAATCCGGGCGCGCGGAATGGACCGCATCCAGCCCTGGAGGGCTGGCCGCGGTCGCGGTTTGGTCAGTGCCGTCGACCGAGGAACCCAGTGCGACGATGAGCGTCTGGTTCAAGGTGACGCGCATCTGGTTGCTGATATTCGTTTGCCAGTTGGCGAAGAAGGCTGGGGTGCTGAAGAAGCCGCTGCGCGGAATGGACAAAACCAACTCGGTGGCCCCCCGCAACGCCGTCAGGTCGTAAAACTTGCTGACTGCCTCACCAGCGGCCGGCTGGCGAATCGTCACCATGGTCCAGTCGCTGAAATCGCTGGTCAGAAACTGAGACGCTGTGGCGCTGCCGCCGGTGTTGGGGCAGTTCACGCCGGTGCCGCTGCGATGACCATCGAGCGAGCCGTAGAGCAAGTAGTGCAACGTGATGGCGCTTGGCGGATAAACGATGGGGTCGATGGTGCAGCCGGCCACCTGGGGATCGTTGGTGGCAACATCGGGGTTGTACCAATGCATGTAGTTGGGACTTGCCGGGTCCAACGTTTCACCGAGGGGAATCGCGCCCTGTGCGGTCCCCACCGTGATGGTCAGACCGGGATTGGCTTGCTTGAAACGGTCGGTGACCTTTCCGTTGTCGTCCACTTCCCAGACATCGAGAAACGCGTACATCTCTTTGAGGGCCGTGGTCATCATCAACTTCTGGGTGGTGACGCCATCCGTCAGCGGGCGCCCTTCTCCCGTCAGCTGCAACATGGTGCGGGCGAAGCTCTGCTGTGCGTTCTGCATCAACAACGGAATCGTGGTGTTGTTGATGCCGATCTGCTTCGGATAGGCCTGATCGGCGAAATCCACCGCTGATATCTGCGTCTGCTGGAACGCCAGTTCGAAAAAGCGCCGCATCTTCACTTCGTACTGCGGCTGCTGCATCCATCCGGCAATCAGCGTCTTCAGTTCCGTCGGATTCTCCAGAACCTGCTGGACCTCCGACTGGGTGGGGGCCATCCCGACGAGAAGGTTCTTCACCTTGGCGACGTAGGTGAAAGCCTGGTCGGTCTCGAACGGCACCACCGGCGCGGCGTCTGATTCTCCGGGCGGCATCGCCGCGTCCGTGCCGTCGATTGCAGGTTTCGTTTTCGTGGACGAGCACCCACTGATCGCGGCGGCGACACACGGCAACAGGCAGAACAGCGCCCGTCCCGACCACCTCATGAGGGCGCCTTCATCCACATGGTTCGCAAGTTCATTGCATCACCTCCAATGTCGCCCGCGCAAAAGCGCCGCACACTCCACCGTTGACAACTATCGTGCACGTGTGCGCGCACGAACCGGCCTTCATGTCGTCGCGCGACCGCCCCCATCCATGATCATGAGCCCCGGAGCTCACCGTGTAAATCCCTTTGCGAGATCGCGGTTACAGCAAGCTCCTACCCTACGGGCGAATGCGCCGCCGTGTCCTACATGTGGGGCCGGAGCTCCGGTTTAACGCTCGGCGGTCTCGTCAACGGGTATTCCGCAACCGATCGAAATCAGTTGCAGCTGCCGGCGGTCATGTAGTGCGGCCGCTTGGAGGTGTTCATGATGCTGTTCGTGTCTGTGACCGCCACCTCCTTGCCCCAGCCCTGCAGCCCGTTGTAGGTGCCGTCGGTGCTCATGTCGAAGGGCTGGTCGGCGGCGCAGTCCGTATTCTTCACGGCGCCCCACGACCAGGGGAGGTATCCGATGTCGTTCTGCTGTGCCACCGACAGCAAGGTTTTGTAAGCGAACGGCGAAGCGCTGCATTTGTCGACGGCGTGCTGCGCGAACTCACCGACGATGAGGGGCAGGTTCTGGGTCACGGACTGGCTGATCTCGTTCATCACGCGCGTGCCGTCCGGATCGGTCCAGTACATGTGTACCGAGTAAATGATGTTGTGGTCGGGATCGACGCTGGTCAGCATGGGCGCGGTCGCCTGCAGCATATCGATGTCCTGCCCCCACGTTGATCCGTCGATCACCAGGGGCGTGTGGATGCCCGCCTTGCGCATGTTGATGATGGCGCTGGTGTACGAACTGACGAACTGCGCCTGCATCACTGATCCGTTGCCGACCTCGTTGCCAATATTGATGAGGGCCTTGTCCTGGTACTTCTGGATGACCGCGACAACATCGGGCCGGATCCAGTAGTTCACCTCGCTCTCGAGCTTGCTGAAATCGCCGGTGGCGTCGTTCAGCACCGGCATCGGGATCATCTTGGCGTCGATCGCGTTCTTCATGGCGGCATCCAGCTTCGCGACCGGCCCGCTGATGTTCCAGGTGATCCGTACGCTATTGGCGCCAGTCTTGGCCATCTCGGCGAAGGACGGGGTGCCGTCCTTCGAACCCGTGTAGATCACCATCTCGTTGAAGCCGCGCAGCACCACCTTCTCGCCGCACTTGTCCCGCAGGTAACGCCCGTCGACGTAAAAGCCGACGTGAGCGGA
>JBDSME010000175.1:0-2878 GCA_039916065.1 Polyangia bacterium | reverse complement strand
TCCCGGTTCGACAGCACATGCTCGTCGGCGGCGCGCTCCTGGGTGTTGCCGTCCAGCCGCATGGTGCGATCGGACAGCAGTTCGCGCTGGTGCGGTTTCACTCCGATGTTGCCGATGTTGCCGATGTTGCCGATGTGACCGATGTGACCGCAGCCCGCCGCGCCGCCGAGCACGGCCGCGAGCGCCATCAGCCGCCAGCCGCGCAGGAGCAGCGACCGCAGCCGAGCGTTTGCCCTCTCCCACGATAGTGGGAGAGGGTCAGAGTGAGGGTGCCAGCGATCTTCGCCAGCGACTTTTCGAGGTTTTGTCTCGCAAGGCTTGCCCTCACCCAGGCCCTCTCCCGCAAGCGGGAGAGGGTTCATCGGAGGGCCCGCGCGACCAAGCACCGGGCGCGGCTCTGCCGCGCTAGAAGACGATGCTGAGCGCACCGGTGTATTCCTGGGTTCGTTGGGTGTGGTTGGGATCAAAGAGCACGTAGTGGCGGAAGTCGCCGCGGATGGTGACCCGCTTTTTCAAGGCCACCATCAACCCGCCGCCCACGTTCACCAGGGCGTAGACGGCGTTGGGGATGGTGAACTGGTCGGCCTTCTTGCGTCCGCGCGCTCCCCCGCCTGCCGCCGACAGGAAGGGCGTGACCGGGGAGGTGGGGAACAGAAACACGTTCGGTCCGCCGCCGAAATAGATCACGTCGAGCTGGTTGCCCACAGTCTCGCCCAGGAAACCTTCCAGGGAGAGGTGCGGCTCGAAAAGAACGGCCGGGCGAAAGATGAAGGCGGAATCGCCTCCCAGCACGCCCGCGGAGAAGGACAGACCGAAGCGTCCGTCGAGGAGGGGTGACGGCGAGAACACCGCCTGTCCCAGGCGGTGCCACAGCGACGGTCCGCGATGGGCGTCGGCGGTGTCGAGGTCGAGGGGGAAGACCTGATCGCCCAGCACCCAGCCGGACGTCCCATCGGGCAAGCGCACGCGGAACCAGTGGTCGCGGGTGGCCCGCTCCAGCACCGGCAACACCTCGCCGCGCGTGGCCACGTAGACTGTTCGATACGCGAACCCCGGGCCCGTGTGGATCGCCGCCTCTTCGGCGATCACCCGCGCCAGAGTGTCCTCGTCATCCGCGGCATGGGCCACACCAGCGACCCCCCCCAGCAGCGCCGCCGCCGTCGCCAACAGCAGCAGACAACAGCGGGCGCGCATTTCGCGGTACCCGCGTTTCATGGTGTCGCCGCCAGCCACATCTCCAGGAGGGCCGCCTCGGGGCCTTCGGGCTCGATCAGCTTGCCGCCGAAATGCGGGCGCAGGCCGGCGGGATCGGTGTACAGCCTGCTCCCCCGGACGTTGGTGCAGATCATCTTCGACGTGACGGACAGGTAGGTCCTCTCCCAGTCGGATTGCGCGGCGAAGGGATAGGTGGGGACAGACGGGGGCATCACGGCGTACAGCGATCCCGAGCCCGTGGCGTCGTGGCAGCGCGAATCCGAGCAGGTCTTTCCGCCGTAGTTCTGTCCCAAAAATTCCGGCCAGATGCGCGTGGCGAAGAACATCTGGTTGGGACGGCAGGCGTTCACGTCGGCAGGCGCGGGGTCGAGGTACACGGTGCTGCAAGAGGTGAGCAGCGCCGTTGCCACTGTCAGGGCTCGCCACATCATGAACCGCACGGGTGGTGAACACGCCGCCATCAGAATGCGTACCTCAGTGAAGCCATGGTGTTGAGCATGTGGCTCCGCGCCAGGGCGGCCGCCTCGAAGAAGCTGAGGTGAACCCCGAAGGAAAAATGTCGCGACAACGTGTGATATTCGCCGGCCAGTCCCCCTCCGAAGACCAGGGAGGTGCGCCGTTCGTTCAACCCCGCCGTGGCCAGCACGTTGGTGGAGGTGCGCAGGAGCCCGGCGCCACCGTCGGCGGAGAGCGCCAGGTATCGATAGCGCAGGGAGACCTTGAGCGCGCCCGAGAGGTGATAGAGCTGCATCAGCTCACCGTCCTGCGGCGCGTTTTGAAACTCCGTGGTGTGGGTGGACCCCACGCCGCGCGCCTCCACCGCCAGCCACCGGGTGAGATCATAGCCAACCGCCAGGCCCAGCGCCCAACCAGGTCGCAGGTGAGGGCCAGCCGTGCCGAGCACAGTCACCGCGCCCAGTTCGCCTTGGGTGTAAAGGCCGTAGGCGAACTTGCTGGGATCTGGAAACAGCTCCGGTTTGGGAGGCTCCGTCACCTGGGCGACCGCCGGTGTAGCAAAGGTGACCAGCAGGAGAGCCAGCCCCGTGGCGACGCGAACCGCCGCGGCGACGCGCGGGTCATTGCCTTGGTCGCGGTGAGGCATCACTCACGGGAGAGCAGGAGTGAACGTCGTGGGAGCGGGCGAAAAATCATTGTCACCATTTTCCCACAGGAGCCCGTCGGCGTCGCGCACGCGCACCATGAACTGACCGGTCATGGGCTGATTGGCGTTGAACCTGACCGTGACTTCCCACAGCGCGGGCAGGATCCACTGCTGCGGCGGCGACAGGTGGGTCGGGACCATGTCCAACCCCACCGGGTTGACCTCGGAGCGGTTGATCAACACTGAAACAAAGGGCGCCATGAACCGCCCCATGGCGTCCAGATCCAGCGACGCCTCGCGGAAATCGTCCTCGCGCACCAGCCCCTGGTAGACCTGTCCCGGCTTGAGGACGGGCTGATTGGGCGGCTGGATCAGGCCGACGGGTGGCGGGTCCTCGTTGGCGGCGTCGAACGCGGCGGCGACGGCCTGGTAGTCGAACCGGGTGAATTCGGTGGCGCCGTCAACGAACAGCGAGAAGATCCCGTCATCACTGCCGGTGTTGGTGATGGTGTACTTCACCTCCAGGCGCACGCGATCCTGGCGCAACCAGGGCGCCGGGTA
>JBDSME010000174.1:0-4369 GCA_039916065.1 Polyangia bacterium | reverse complement strand
CCCTGGGTGGCTGACCGCAGGTCCGTCGAATACCCGAACATCCGTCGCAACGGAACCTTGGCCACGATGACCCGTTGCTGCCCGCGGAAACCCACGTCCTCGATCTGGGCGCGCCGGGCGTTCAGATCGCCCAGGACATCGCCCACGTTGGTCTCGGGCGCGATGATCTCCACGCGCATGATCGGCTCCAGCAATCGCGTGCCGGCGTCGCGGAAGGCGTTGCGCAGGGCCTCACCCACCGCGGCCTTCTCGCCGGGTGGCGACGAAGCCTCGGGCCGGTACTCGATGGCGGTGATCACCACCTCGACGTCCTCGAACGGGTAGCCCTGCGGCCCCGAGCGCATGGCATCGCGCGCCCCTTCGGTCGCGGCGTCGATGATGGTTTGCGGCGTCTCTGGAACGCGCGGCGCCCCCGACACCACCGTCGGCCGCGGCAGTTCCAGGCGCAGGCTGTTGCCGGTGCCGCGCGCGCGCGGCGCCACCCGCACCCGGGCGTGTCCGAACAGCGCCTCGTCCTCGATGGTGCGCTCGAACCGCGCCTCGCCCTCCCCTGGCCCGCCCAGGGTTTCGCGATAGACGACCTGCGGGCGCCCCACGTTGGCGTCCACCCCGTACTCCCGTCGCAGACGGTCCACGATGATGTCCAGGTGCAGCTCACCCATGCCCCGGATGATCATCTGCCCGGTCTCCGCGTCCTCGCCGAAGCGGAAGGTGGGATCTTCGTCCGCCATCTTGCTCAACCCGAAGTCCAGCTTCTCCTTTTCCGCCTGCGTCTTGGGCTCGATGGCGCGCGCGATCACCGGCTCGTAGATGTCGATGCGCTCCAGCAGGATGGGCGCCTTGGGGCTGCAGATGGTGTCCCCCGTGCCGGCGTCACGCAAGCCCATGGCCACCACGATGGTGCCGGCGCCCGTGCGCTCGATGCGCTCGCGGCGGTTGGCATGCACCGAGAACAACCGGGCCACCTTGTCGTTCTTGCGCGTGCGGGCGTTCTGCACCTCGTCGCCTGCCCTCAGCACGCCCGAATAGATGCGCAGGTAGACGGTCTTCCGGCCGTCGTCCATGGCCACCTTGAAGGCCAGCGCGCACAGCGGAGCCGCGTCGTCAGGCGGGCGACTCACCTTCTCCTCGGTCCCCGGCACCACCCCTTCCACGGGCGGAACGTCGAGGGGCGACGGAAGGTAGTCGCACACGGCATCCAGCAGCGGCTGTACGCCTTTGTTGCGCAGGGCCGCCCCGGTCAGCACTGGAACGAAGCCACACGCCAGCGTGCCCTTGCGCAACGCCGCCTGCAGCACCGTCTGGTCGATGGGGCGCCCCTCCAGGAAGTCGTTGGCGATCGCATCATCGAAATCCGCCGCCGCCTCGATCAACTTCTCGCGCGCCGCTTCCGCCTCGGCGGCCAGCCCGTCTGGAATTTCCGTCTCCTCGGGAGCATCGCCTTCGTCGCCGCTGAAGGTGAGCGCCTTCATGCGCACCAGATCGATCACCCCCTCGAACCGGTCCTCCGCCCCGATGGGCAACTGGATGGGCACCGGCCGCGCCGCCAGCCTGGTGCGAATCTCCTCGACCGCCCCCGCGAAGTCAGCGCCCGCGCGGTCCATCTTGTTGATGAAGGCAATGCGCGGTACGCGGAACTTGTCCGCCTGCCGCCACACCGTTTCGGACTGCGGCTCCACGCCGGACACCCCGTCGAACACCACCACCGCCCCGTCCAGCACCCGCAGGCTTCGCTCCACCTCGATGGTGAAGTCTACGTGTCCGGGGGTATCGATCAAGTGAATGTCATGGCCCCGCCAGGCGAAGCTGGTCGCCGCCGCGGTGATGGTTATGCCGCGCTCCCGCTCCTGAGGCATCCAGTCCATCTGGGCCTCGCCGTCGTGAACCTCGCCGATCTTGTGGATCCGCCCCGACTGGAACAGGAACCGCTCGCTGACGGTGGTCTTGCCGGCATCGATATGCGCCACGATGCCGATGTTTCGAACCCGCGTGATTTTGGAAGGGGCTGCCATTATGAAGGAGCGGGAGTATACGTTAGGGGCTTGCCCGATCATCTGAAGGAAGAACAAGAGATCGCCGGTCTGGCGGCGCGCGAGGCGGGGGAGATCATCCTGCGCCACTACGCACGCGGGTCGATCGCCGTCGAAACCAAGGCGGACTTTTCGCCCGTGACCGCCGCGGACCGGGACGCCAACGCTGCCATCCTGGCGCGGCTGATGGCGGCGTTTCCGGGAGATGCTCTGCTCAGCGAAGAAACCCCGGATGACCTGACGCGATTGGCCGCGCGCCGGGTCTGGATCGTGGACCCCTTGGACGGCACCCGGGATTTCGTGGCCCGCACCGGCGAATTCTGCGTGCACGTGGCGCTGGCCATCGACGGCCGACCCGTGGTGGGGGCCGTGTTTCATCCCGTCGCCGCCATGCTCTACACCGCCGCCGCCGGGGGAGGCGCCTTCGCCGAGGACGCCCGCGGCGCACGCACCGTCCTGCGGGTATCGGAACTGGCGTCGCCCAGCACCGTGCGCGTGGGCGTCAGCCGCACCAACGCCGCCGGATCTCTCAAGCAACTGCTGGCCGAGACCGGGCTGGCACCGCGGGCGGTGTCGATGGGGGCTTCGGTCAAGTTGATGGCGCTGGCGGGCGGCCGGCTGGACGCCGTCCTCAACCTGAGCGGGAACGAACAGGAGTGGGACACCTGCGCGCCCGAGGTGGTCATCCGCGAGGCGGGCGGTCTGATCACCGACACCCTGGGCCACGATTTCCGATACAACCAGCGCGACGTCTCACATCACCGGGGCAGCATCGCCAGCAACGGCGCCTGCCATCAGGTGATGCGCGATCTGGTCCACCCCTATGCGCTGGCGGCCGGCCCGCCGGGCGGGGCATGAGACCGGTGGGGCGCGCCGCGCTGGTCATCGACGGCATCGATGGCAGCGGCAAGTCCATGCTGACGGCTCGACTGGCGGCGGCGGTGCGAGCGGCCGGTGTCGGAGCCGTGGTGCTGGCTGTCGACGATTTTCGGCGGCCGGTGGACTGGCAGCTCGCCGGCAGCGGCCAGCGAACGGAAGCGGACCTCTACTATGACGACTACTACGATCTGCCGCTGCTCGATCGCTGCCTGAACGCGTTCATCACCGGCGATCCGTTCGTGGATATTCCCGTGTTCGACGCCGCCTCGTATCGTCTCGACGGGCAGCGGCGCATCAGTTTCGAGGGAGCCAACCTGGCCCTGCTGGAAGGGGTCTTCGCGCTGCGCATCCCCAGCGCCGCCGCCAACGCCGCCGTCATCTACCTGCGCACCAGCTTCGCCGCCGCGGAGCGCCGGGTGGTCGCCCGCGACACCGCGCGCGGACGCAGCGCCGACGACGTCAACCACCGCATCCACGCCCGCTACTTCCCCGCTCAGGAGCGGTACCTCGCCGCCTGCGATCCGGTCGCCCGCGCCGATGTGCTCATCGACAACGAAGACTGGCGATCGCCGTCGTTGCTGCGGAACGATGCCGACGCGCTTCGAAGCAAGCTCGGGCGATCGGCCGGCGACGATTTGACGTCTCTCCTGTCGGACGTCCTGTCGGGCGTGCTCGGTGACTTTGCTAGCTCGCGGACCGTCGGCTAGCTTCGGGGTCGCCATGACCACCGCTCCCGCCGCAGCGACGCTGTCCACGCCGTCGCCGTCTCCGTCGCCCACATTGGCGGTGGTGCGCGCCACCCGCGCCGAAGCCGCGGGTGCGGCGCTCACGGTGGCGGGACTGTCGGTGCTCGAGCGCGCGCTGCGCCAGCTGGCACGGTTGCCGGACCTGCGCATCGTGCTGCTGACCGATGGCGCGATCCCCCTGCCTGTCGCTATCCCGCCGCGCGTCGAGGTACGTCCAGCGACGCCCGACGTCGCCGCCGAGATCGCCGCGCTGTCTCGAGAAGGCGGGGGCGCCGCTTCGTTCGTGGTGGGCGCGGACGTGGTGCGCCGTCAGAGCGACGCCTTGACCGGCGGGGTCCGCGTGGTCGACGAGACGACCCGACGCCAGGCCGAAGACGGCATCTTCGCCGAGCTGCTGCGCGGCGATCTCGGAGTGGTGGCGCGGTATCTGAACAAGAAGATCTCCTTCCGCATCACGCGCTACCTGCTCTGCAAGCTGCCCGTCACCCCCAACCAGGTCACCCTTGGCGCGGCCCTGATCGGCTTTCTCGGTTGTCTGTTGATCGCGCGCGGCACCTACGCCGCCACGGTGGCGGGGTTCCTGCTGGCACAGGCTCAATCGGTGCTGGACGGCTGCGACGGCGAGCTGGCGCGCGTGCGGTTCCAGCAGAGCGCCATCGGAGAGTGGCTGGACACCTTGGTCGACGACTTCCTGAATCTGTCGCTGCTGGCCAG
>JBDSME010000173.1:0-5289 GCA_039916065.1 Polyangia bacterium | reverse complement strand
ACGGTGGGCTTGACCCAGTCGGTGAGCCTGTTCGGGATCGGCAATCGTCCTGGCGCCGCGCAGATGAACAGTGGCTTCCGCTGGCCCTACGGCCGGCGCGAAGGGGTGTTGCCGATCTGGGCGCACCGTCGTCTGTCGCAGCCGGGAGCCCAGATGTTTCGGCGGGTGATTTTCCAGAACCGCGATTCGGAGGGATTCGCGTCGCGCACCAGCTCTGATTCCAGTGCGGATCCCTATTATTGCCTCTCCTTCAACCAGGGGTCCTCACCGGCGGAGCGCAAGCAGGACTTCATCGATGCCGTGACCTGCGCCAGCGCCAACCGGTTCATGAGTGACAAAGGGCGGTTCATCACGGATGCGGACGTGGCGGCGGCGTACTCCGAACCCGCCGTGGTGGACGGCGCGGGGATCATGCGCGCGCTGGGGTTGACGTCATACTACCCCCCGCGCCGCGATCTCAGGATGACCTGCGGCGCCAAGGTTTGTGGCGAGGATGACACCGCGGACTCGCTCAGCTACGTTGATCACGTCCTGCAAGTGATGCCGAACATCGATACCGTCACCATGGCCACGCCCGCTTCCGACCGGGAGAACGTGGTCATGTTCAGCATCCCCGCTTCGTGGGCCGATGGCGACTACCTCGCCTGGGTGGAGGTAAACGCGGAGGGTGACTACAACGCCACCTTCAATGACCAGACGCTTCCCACACCCTTGCAGCCAGCCAGCAAATGGGATTCGTGGGCCACCGGCTCGGGATATCCCTACCGGGGACAACCATCCGTCGTGTACCAGATCCCATTCAAGCTGGGAAGGTCGGGGACGGCCACCGCAACTGTGATGGCCCCCTCGTATTACAGCGACGTCGACGCGTTCGATTCCGAAGGCGCCCAGATGCATCCGATCGACCAACGGATCACCGATGATCCCATGGCCGCGCCAGGGCAGGGTGCCGACCGCCTCCGTTTGACCGGCCCCGCCGGCAGCCGCGTCCAGCTCACGGTTCGCGGCCGCGATGTCTGCGGCCGGGCGATCCAGGGACCGGCGGCACCAACGGCCGTCGCCGCCACACCGTCTTCCGAGAAGAAGCAGTCGCACCGGTGGGGTGTGCTGCATTTCCTGGCACCGAGCAGCACCGCTGCCATCGCGCAATACCAGGTGCGCTTCAGCCCGGCAAAGTCGGCTCCTATCATGGTCGGGGATCAGGGAAGCTTCGACCGCGCCTCGCCAGCGGTGGCCGCCACCGAGGAACCGCAAACGGTCACCGTTCCCGTCACCGGAAAACCGGGCAGTGAGGTGAGCGTCGAGTTCGGGGGGATGCAGCCGCTGACCACTTACTCGGTCGCGGTGCGGGGGGTGGATATGTGCAACGTGCCCGGGCCCTTCGCGGTGACCGAGGTCATGACGACTCGCATCAACTTCACCCAGCTCTCGGGTTGTTTCGTGGCCACTGCCGCCTACGGATCGGCCCTGGAGCCACGCGTCGAGGCGCTTCGCAGCGCCCGAGACGCCCTACGTCGGGGCAGCCCGCTGTTTTCATTGGCGACTGACCTCTATTACCGGGCGGGACCCGCCGCCGCCGCCGTGGTGGCCCGCAGCGACGCGGCCCGGGCGCTGGTGCGTCGACTCCTCGCGCCTGTAGTAACGGTTGCGGGCGCTGTCTATCCGTCCGTTACAATCTCGCGTTGACAAGCAGTCGCCCATCCCTATAATCCTGCGCTTCTCGCGTCCCGGGGGCACACCGTCGACCGGTCGACGCAGGAAAACAGGGGATTTCCCAGTGTCAGAGGTCTCAGAGGTCTAGAAGCCCAGCATGCCCACCATCAATCAGCTCGTAAAATTTGGCCGCGCCAAGGCGCACGCAAAAACCAACTCGCCGGCGTTGAAGTCGTGTCCTCAGCGACGCGGCGTCTGCGTCCGCGTCTACACCACCACCCCCAAGAAGCCCAACTCGGCGTTGCGCAAGGTCGCCCGTGTTCGGCTGACCAACGGGATGGAAGTGACGACGTACATTCCCGGTGAGGGACACAACCTGCAGGAGCACTCGGTGGTGCTCATCCGTGGCGGCCGCGTCAAGGACCTGCCGGGTGTCCGCTACCACATCATCCGTGGCACGCTGGACACCTCCGGCGTGACCAACCGCCGCCAGGGCCGTTCGAAGTACGGCGCCAAGCGACCGAAGTAACGGGCAACGTAACCGCAACGACCAGACCGAAATTCACGAGAGGACCGAAGCGCGATGCCACGTAAAGGCGAAGTACCCAAACGAAAGCCGCTCCCAGATCCCAAGTTCACGGATCAACAGGTCGACATGCGCAGGCGCGTCACCAAGTTCGTGAACACCGTCATGCGGGACGGCAAGAAGTCCATCGCCGAGCGCATCGTCTACCGCGCCTTCGATATCGTCGCCGAGAAGGCCAAGGACGATCCGGTAAAGGTATGGGACCGCGCCCTGAGCAACGTTCAACCCAAGGTGGAGGTGAAGTCCCGCCGTGTCGGTGGCGCCACCTATCAGGTGCCGGTTGACGTCCGTCCCGATCGGGCAATCGCCCTGGGGATGCGTTGGCTGATTGGCGCCGCCCGCGACCGCTCCGATGGCCGCACCATGCAGGAAAAGCTTGCCGGCGAGTTGTTGGACGCGGCGTCCAACAAGGGCAACTCGGTCAAGAAGCGGGAAGACACGCACAAGATGGCAGACGCCAACAAGGCGTTCGCCCACTACCGCTGGTAACGCCATTTCTGGAGCGCCCTGGCATTTGCGACCGGGGCGCGTATAGTGTCCGCCTTATTTTGGAGAAGCTTAGATAAGAAGTTGATTCGGGACGGGGGAAATCAGGGCCAGACGGCGGCCTGAAAGGATGGTCTGAGGACTTCGGCGCCAGGCGCTCGAAGTGAAGCCTTCGAATCATCCTTCCAGCTCGGCGCCAAAGCCCGGACCAAGCCACCGTTCGTTCACCGAACAATCTGACAAGTACAACGGACCTCGCGGTCGTTCGGGCGGCGCCGGCATCTTGCCAAGCGCCGGCCACCGACGATCCGCCTGCGCGTTGGAAAGGAACCTCGGAAGTCGTGGCTCGCTCATTCCCCATAGCTCGGATCCGGAACATCGGGATCATGGCGCACATCGATGCGGGGAAGACCACGACCACCGAGCGGATCCTCTATTACACCGGCGTGTCGCACAAGCTGGGTGAGGTCCATGAGGGCACGGCCACCATGGACTGGATGGAGCAGGAGCAGGAGCGTGGCATCACCATCACCTCCGCCGCCACTACCTGTTTCTGGCGGGATTTTCGCGTCAACATCATCGATACCCCCGGGCACGTGGACTTCACCATCGAGGTGGAACGCAGCCTGCGGGTCCTCGACGGCGCGGTGGCCGTGTTCGACGCGGTGAGCGGTGTGGAGCCTCAGTCGGAGACGGTGTGGCGACAGGCCGACCGCTACGGCGTTCCGCGCATCGCCTTCGTCAACAAGTGCGATCGGGTGGGCGCGGATCCGGACGGTTGCGTCCGCCAGATGAAGGAGCGGCTAAACGCGCACCCCCTGGTCATTCAGATCCCCAACGGGCTGGAGAGCGATTTTACCGGGGTGATCGACCTGATCCGCATGCGGCAGATTGTCTGGAGCGACGACACCCTGGGCGCCACCTTTGTCGAAGATGAGATCCCGGCTGAGTTGCTGGAACGGGCCCGTGGGGCGCGCGCCGCGCTGATCGAAGCGCTGGGCGAACTGGACGACGAGGTGATGGGCCTGTTCCTGGAGGAGCGGCTGGTCTCGCTGGAGGTCCTGCAGGCGGCCCTGCGGCGGGTGACCGTGTCCGGGCGGGGCGTCCCGGTGCTGGTGGGCGCCGCCTTCAAGAACAAGGGCGTACAGCCGCTGCTGGACGCGGTGGTGGACTACCTGCCCGCCCCTTCGGACATTCCCCCGGTGAGCGGCAAGGATCTGGCGGGGTTGGTCACCACCCGCCCCGCCACCGACGAGGCTCCTTTCTCGGCGCTGGCCTTCAAGATCATGAACGATCCCTTCGTGGGCCAGTTGACCTACTTTCGGGTCTACTCCGGACGGGTCGAATCAGGCGCGACGGTCTTCAACGCCACCAAGGGGAAGCGTGAGAAGATCGGTCGCCTGTTGCGCATGCACGCCAACAAGCGCGAGGACATCAAGGAGGTCACCTGCGGCAACATTGCCGCCGCCGTGGGCATGCGCGTGAGCACCACCGGCGACACCCTCTGCGACGAGAAGGCTCCCATCATCCTGGAGTTGATGGACTTCCCGGCGCCGGTGATCTCCATCGCTATCGAGCCTTCCACGCAGGCCAACCAGGAAAAACTGTCCGTGGCCCTGCAGCGGCTGTCGGTGGAGGATCCGTCCTTCTCGGTGCGGATCGATCCGGAGACGGGGCAAACCCTGATCTCAGGGATGGGCGAGCTGCACCTGGAGATCATCGTCGACCGCCTGGTCCGCGAGTTCAAAGTCGAGGCCAGCGTCGGCCGGCCCCAGGTCGCTTACCGGGAGACCGTCACCAAGGTCAGCACCGCCGAAGGCAAGTTCATCCGCCAGACCGGCGGCCGCGGTCAGTACGCCCACGTGGTCATTCAGGTGGGGCCGAGCGAGTCAGGCAAGGGCGTGGTCTTCGAGGACGCCACCGTCGGTGGAGCGGTGCCGCGGGAGTTTATTCCTTCGGTGGAGAAGGGCGCCCGTGAGGCCCTGGCCCGGGGAATCGTGGCCGGTTACCCGGTGATCGACGTGGCGGTGACCTTGACCGGCGGAAGTTTTCACGAGGTCGATTCGAGCGAAATGGCCTTCCAGATAGCGGGATCGCTTGGTACCCAGGCGGCGGCGCGCGACGCGGTGCCGATTCTACTGGAGCCGGTGATGGCAGTTGAGGTAATAACCCCCGACGAATTCATGGGTGAAGTAATGGGAAACCTGGCCGCCCGACGTGGGCGGGTCTCCGGAATGGAGACACGGGGCTCGGCGCAAGCAATTGGCGCCGAGGTTCCGCTGTCGGCCATGTTCGGTTATTCCACCGATGTTCGTTCCATGACCCAAGGGCGCGCGACCTACACCATGCAGTTCGCGCGTTACGCGCCAGTACCCAGTCAGGTTACCGAAACCATCGTTGAGCGCATGCGAGGAGCGTAGAGATGGCGAAAGAAAAGTTCGTACGAAATAAGCCGCACTTGAACATTGGCACCATCGGTCACGTGGACCATGGCAAGACCACGCTGACGGCCGCGATCACCAAGGTGCTGGCGAAGAAGAACTTCGCCAAGTTCCTGGCCTACG
>JBDSME010000172.1:0-3058 GCA_039916065.1 Polyangia bacterium | reverse complement strand
GCCCTGTTCGATCTGGCGGTGCGCATCGGCGTGGAAGGCTGGGAGGGACGGCCGGTGGGGGCCCTGTTCGTGGTGGGGGACGCGGCCACCGTCATGGAGAAGTCACGACAGCTCACCCTCAATCCGTTTCAGGGTTACTCCGAGGACGAGCGCAACATCATGAACCCCGAGGTCCGGCACGCCCTGCATGCGTTCGCGGTGCTTGACGGCGCCTACGTGATGCGTGAGGACGGGGTGGTGCTGGCGGCGGGACGCTACCTCAACTTCGACGAGGGGCGCGACGTGGAGGTGCCCCTGGGCCTGGGAGCGCGGCACATGGCCGCGGCCGGCATTTCACGGGACACCGGTGCCATCGCCATCGTGGTGTCCCAGACCTCCGGTTCGGTGCGGGCGTTCCGCGACGGCAAGGTGGCGCTGGAGCTGGCGCCGCGCATGCGGCGGTGATTCGCTCGACCCGCGGGAAGAATGTCCCACCGGGAAGGTCGCGGTGATACCGTGGGCGAACATGAAGACCCTGAGCTGGCGGCTGACCGAGGTCGATGAGACAGCCGCCGCCGCGCTGGCTTCCCACGCCGGAATTCGGCCCCTGACGGCGCGCATTCTCCTGTCCCGGGGCCACGGCGCGCCAGATCAGGCCGCGCGGTTCCTCACCCCCAAGCTGGGACAGTTGCGGCCTCCCGATGCGATGGCGGATCTGGACCGGGCCCTCGACCGGTTAACCCAGGCGTTGCGCGACGGGCAGCGCGTCGGGGTGTTCGGCGATTACGACGTGGATGGCGTGACCACCGCGGCCGTGCTCACCGTGGCGCTGCGGGCCTTTGGCGCCACGGTGGTGCCGCGTGTCGCCAGCCGTGGCGGCGGCTACGGTCTGCCGCCCGACCTGGTGGATTGGTTCGCCGCGCAGGGGTGCCGGCTCCTCGTCACCGGCGACTGTGGCACCAGCGACTTCGCCGCGTTGGCGCGGGCACGTGAGCTGGGCATAGACGTGGTGGTGATCGACCACCACCAGGTTCCGTCTGGCGAGCGCGTCGCTCACGCGCTCATCAATCCCCATCAGCCCGAGGACCGTTTCCCCTTCAAGGGGCTGGCCTCGTGTGGCATTGCCTTCTACTTGATGGCAACGCTGCGCTCGCGTCTGGCGGTGACGACTTTTGATCCCCGTGAGCTGCTGGATCTGGTGGCGCTGGGAACCATCGCCGACCTGGTGCCCCTGGTAGCCGAAAACCGCATCCTGGTCTGCGCCGGGCTCCGGGTTCTGGGGGACCGCAAGCGCCCCGGCATCCGCGCCTTGATGGAGTTGGCCCAGCTCACGGAGCCCACCATCGGGGCCGAGGATGTCAGCTTTCGGCTGACTCCGCGGCTGAACGCCGCCGGTCGGCTGGGGGATGCCCAGCTGGCTCTGGATCTGCTGCTCGCGGAGGATGACGCCCGCGCTTCGGCGCTGGCCGCGCAGCTCGACGATGTCAACCGCGAACGTCAGCGCATCCAGGAACAGGTGTGGACCGAAGCCCTGGTCGCCGCCGCGAACTGGCAGCATGCCCCCGCCATCGTGGTCGGCCAGCAGGGCTGGCATCACGGCGTCGTGGGGATCATCGCCGCCCGCCTGGTGGACCGCTTCGCCAAGCCGGTGGTGGTGGTGGGCTTCGACGGTGAGGTGGGACGTGGGTCGGCGCGCACCACCGGCGGGGTGAACCTTCACGAAACGCTGACGGTCTGCGGCGACCACCTCGGGCGCTACGGCGGGCACGCCGTGGCGGCGGGGGTCAGCCTGAATCCCGACCAGCTTGATGGATTTCGCACGGCGTTCCTGGCCGAGGTGGAACGGCGAATCGGCGGGCGCGAGCAACCGGCGGTGATGGTGGACGGCGTGGTCGATCTCGCGGAGATCAACGTCAGCCTGGCGGAGGAGCTGGCGAGGCTCGGTCCGTTTGGAGCCGGAAACGGCGAGCCGATGCTGGCGTTGCGCGGCCTGACCACCACCGAGACCCGCGTGGTCGGGCAAAAGCACCTGCAGCTCAGCCTGTCGTGCGCGGGCGCGCGCGGTGAGGCGATCTGTTTCAACATGGCCGAACAGGATCCTGGGCGCGGCGCCGCCATCGAGCTTCTGGCGGTGGCCGACGTGGACACTTTTCGTGGTAACCGGCGGGCACGACTCCGGGTCAAGCACCTGGTTCGAGGGCACGGCCAGGCGCCCCTCATCGCCCTGCCGTCTTGAATGGGGGCGCCGGCCGGCGCGGCGCCGTTGCCGGGGACGTCGAAGTCGCTCCTGGGCGTCCCATCGAGTAAAACGTCGCCATGCCATTCGACCGGCAGCGACCGGTGCCGCGGGAGCGAACGTTTGCCGAGCTGTTTCCGTGGCGCAACATGCGCCGGGCACTGATGTTGGTGCTGCTGATCGTGGCGATCGTCGCCATCAAGCGGTCCACCAGTGGGTTCCTGGGTCGGGTGGGGGCGCTATGGGGTAACCCGGCGGCCGCGCCCGCGGCCTCTGGACATCCGCCGGCGGGGACGGAACGCCTACAGGGGCCTCCCCGGGTCCGCCTGGGCCCGGGCTTGGCTCCTCACCCGGCACCGGCGGTGGACCGGCGATGAACGGCGCCGGGGCGGGCGCCCGTCCGCACAGCGATCGTGCCGTACCGGACCGCCACCGTCACCGTTACAGGGCTAGGGCGGGGCATGGCTAGCATCGCCGGCCCGTGGCTCTGGGGGATATTTGCCGGCGTGGTGGTGACCATGCTGGCTATCGACCTGGGCATTTTCCATCGCAAGGCGCACGTGATTCGATTTCGCGAGGCCGCCACCTGGTCAGCGGTCTGGATCGGGTTGGCACTGTCGTTCAACGTCCTGGTCTACTTCCGCTTCGGCTCGAATCGCGCGCTGGAATTCTTCCAGGCCTGGCTGATCGAAAAGGCGTTGTCGGTCGACAACATCTTCGTGTTCCTGGCCATTTTTTCCTACTTCGCGGTCGAGGCCAGTCTGCAATACCGCGTGCTCTTCTGGGGAATCTTGGGCGCGCTCCTGACCCGGGGGGCCTTCATCTGGACGGGCGCGGCGCTGC
>JBDSME010000171.1:0-4705 GCA_039916065.1 Polyangia bacterium | reverse complement strand
CTCCCCGGGCGGCGCGCCGTCGCTGAGCGGCAAAGAATGAATCCAGGCCGCCAGGCGCTCGACGTCGCCGCACAGGTCCCCCCACGACCGAGGACGCTCTCCGAGGGCGAAGGGCGTTTGATGTTCGCGCGGCGCGAACGAGGCGCTGTCCTCCGGGGGCATGCGCGTCTCTACTTGCCCGCGGTCTTGAATCCACCTGGTGGAGGGCCGGAAGTTGCACCACCTTCGGCCAGGTGCGAAGCGACCATGGAAACGACGTCATCCACGGTGCGAACGGCGCGAAGAGCCTCCTCGGGGAGACGCCGCCCCGTCCACTCCTGTAGCTCCACCGCCATGTCGATAGCGTCGATGCTGTCCAGGTCGAGATCCTGGAAAAGTCGTGTGGTGGGGGTGATCCGTTCCGGGTCCACCTCGAAACGTTGCGCCAGGAGATCCCGGAGCCGTGCATAGATTTCGTCGCGGGTCATCGCTCGGACTCGCGCTTGTTCCGCTCCGTCGAGATGAAGGCCGCCAGATTTCGCACCGAGTGGAAAATCTCCCGGTTGCGTTCATCGTCGGACTTGATGCGGATGCCATATCGCTTGTTGATGGCGAGCGCCAGTTCCAGCGCGTCGATGGAATCCAATCCCAGTCCGTCGCCGAAGATGGCTGCTTCGCTGTCTATGTCGGCCGGCGTGACGTCCTCTAGCATCAACGCTTCGACGATCAGCGCCTTGAGCTCTGCTTCTATGTCGGTGGTCATTTGATTATTTCGAATGGTCCGAGTGTTGGCTGTTTCCGGTCCAGTGATTTTCGATTTCGTCGCGGGTAAACCCGGCCGGTTGGTCAGGCGCCCATCGAGACCGTTGTCCCGAGACAGGCTGGGCCCTCGGCAACCAGGTTGAGTTCGCGTCGGTACAGGTCGTGACACGCCGCCGCCATGGCCGCCGAATTGCCCTGGAAGTCACTGGGGCATAACACGGCCAGCGGCGTAACAGTGAACCGCGCCGTTTCACGGGGAATATCGTGCCAGGGTCGTCCCTTTCCCAACGCCGGAGGGGTACAACGGATGGTGACCGCGACCACGGGAGCGTTGGTGCGACACGCAATCTCGAAGGCGCCCCGCTTGAACGGATGCAGGCCGCCAACCGGCGAGCGCGATCCTTCGGGGAAGATCAGCACCGGCATCCCGGCCCGAATGCGTTCCGCGCCCTGGTCGACCACCTGCCCCCCCGAGAACGGATCGCCCGCGCCTCCGTCGATGTAGGCGCAGGCCCGAAGGATGTGACCCACCACGGGCGAACGAAAGAGCGAACTCTTGGCGATACAGGTCAGGCGCCCGAATGCGCCGGACAAGGCGGCCACGTCCACCAACGTGGGATGGTTGGCCACCAGAACGAATCCCCCCGCAGGAAGGGTAAAAAAGGAAGGCAGGGTGTCAAAGGAAGGCAGGTGCTCAAGGGCACGGGGAACAGGCCCCCCCCCGGCAAGCGGAGAGGCCGCGGCAAGCGGAGCGCCATCAGGAAGAAGGAACCGTCGGACGTCACGGGGATTGAAACGGAGCAGTCCACACCAGCGCATGTAATCGTGCAAGAACGTGAACGTACGCTGTAGCCACGCCTGGCAAGCGGCGGCTCGTTCAAACCGCGACCGATGACGGTTACGAAGTTGCAAAAAGGGAAAGATCCCAAACGCCATCACCGTGGCGCCCACCCAGAACCCCAGGAAAGCCAACCCGGCCAAGCCCACCCTGAGCCACTTGAACAGGAAATACCAGGCCGCGAAATCACGACCCGCGGGGGGGCTGGTTACAGGCGACGGTAGGATGGCGCGGGCGTGAGGCATCCTTCAGATTGCCGGTCTCACCAGGCGAGGGGCGGCGATCAACCAAGGTGCCCGAAAACGACCCAAATTCACGCTTTCCACAGCCACACAGCGGGTAGCTACAGTATCACGGCCCTGGCCTGGTTGACAGCGCGGGGTGCCGTCCACCGCAAATTGTCGCGCTGCTCGCCGGCTATCGAACGTCCACCGTGGTGTTGTTCCCCATCCACAGGGGCAATCCAATCGCCAGGCTGACGATACCGGCGATCAGGTAGCCCACCGCATAAGCGTGTTGCGCATCACGCATTGAGCTGTTGTCGAAGGTCGCGGAGCTGTTGTTGTTCGGTGCCGCCTGGAACAGGGCCGCCGCGGCCAGGAAGGCCGCGCCATTGATGGCGAGCCCGACCCCTATCCAGTACCTGACTACTGAACCCGTGCGGGCAGTGATCTGGACGCTATGGGCTCCCGGCGGAAGCTGAAAAACCGGCGACGACTTGATGGTGCCCCCGCCCACGCGATACTGGCCGGCGGGCTCCACCGGCTGGCCACAGGGTGTGTCACACACGTCGACCCACCGCAGGGTGAGGCGCTGCAAACGTGCCCGGGGGTTGTCGGCGCGCAGATGGACGATGGGTCCAAGCGGTCGCAGCGGAGGCACCAACGAGGGAGGCGGAATATAGGAGGGCGGCGCTTCCACCCCCGCCGCCGTCCCGCCGGCGTTTGCAGCCGAGGGCGCGACGCCAGGGGCCGGCGGGTAGGCGGGCGGCTGGGCCGGTTCCGTGGCCGGAATCGCCGACGGCGTCGATGGCGGCGGAATGGGCCGACTCTGACCCCAGGCCCCCGCCGCCGAGGCATGGAACACGGCAAGACCAACCACGAGGGCGATCATTCTCATTCTCATTCTCATCCTCATGCTCGTGGGTCCGCTAGCGCCGCTCCTCGGGACTCTCAACTGTTCCTCGCCGTTCTCTTGGCTGCTGTTCCGCGGAACGGTGAAAACCACTCGTCGAGGAGCTTGCGTGTCCATACACGCAGATTAACCAAGGCCCGCGAATCGGCAATATCGTTCCGCAGTGCCCGCGAACTCCGACCGACCGGGGAGGCGCGTGAGAAGCGTCCCTCAGGATCTTTCAGGCCAGACGTTCCACCGGGGCGGCGTGGTCGGCAGCCCGAGTTGTTCCGCTGCCGTCACTTCGGCGAGCTGAGTTCTCGTTCGGCCTGGAGCCAGTGTTCTTCGTGATGTCCGTGCTCGCCGCCGCCGTCGAGAAACAGCTCGTAGGAGCGTCTGGCGATCTCTTCAAGCGTCGGCCGCGCCGACGAGGTTTTCACCGTGGATGATTTGGCCACCATTGGTGCCGAAATTGCGCGCCCCTTCACCGTCTTACGCCCCGTGTTTTTCATACTGTTCTTATAAAACCGACCTTTTTATGGTGCCAACTTTTTGCATCAATCCCGTTCGGTCAAGACGGTTTCGATCTTCTCGCGTTCCTTGGGGATCGCCGCGGTCAACACTTCAGCGCCGGCGGGGGTGACCAGAACGTCATCCTCGATGCGGATGCCCCTCAGGTGGCGGTAGGTTTCCAGGCGCGGCCAATCGATGCGGCCCGCGGTACGAGCGCGGACGTCAGGATCGTCGAGCAGGGCGGGCACGAAGTAGATCCCCGGCTCGATGGTGACAGCCATCCCCGCCAGCAGATCCCGATCCAGCCGCAGATACTTCCACCCCGCGTCGGCCGAGCGATGGCGGCCGGGAGCGTATCCAGCCCGGTCCCCCAGATCTTCCATGTCGTGCACGTCCAGTCCCAGGAGGTGTCCCACCCCGTGCGGGAACAGGAGCGCCGCGGTCCCGTCATGGGCCCGTTCCGCCGGATCCCCAAGGAATACGCCCAGGTCACAGAGCCCGCGAGCCAGGGCCAGCATGGCCAACCCATGAATGTCCCGGTAGCGGGCGCCGGGTTTGACGGCCGCGATTGCCTGGCGCTGGGCCTCCCACACCACATCGTAGATCTCGGCCTGGGGCGTGGTGTACCTCCCATCCACCGGCCATGTTCGGGTGACGTCACCGGCCCACCCCCCCGGGCTTTCGCCGCCGACATCGGCCAGCAAAAGATCTCCCGGCTCCAGCAGGTTGTGATGGGTCTCGTTGTGAAGGATCTCGCCGTGCACCGTGACGATCGAAGGATAGGCTGTGGCGCAGCCGCGCGCCGTGAGTGGGGCCTCCATGGCGGCGCGGACCACGCTCTCGCGCACGCCGGCGCGGGTGGCCAGCATTCCAGCCCGGTGGGCCAGGGTGGTGACCCCCGCCGCCAGCCGCAGCTCGGTCACCGCGGCGTC
Organism: Polyangia bacterium; assembly: GCA_039916065.1. Classification (GTDB taxonomy): domain Bacteria; phylum Myxococcota_A; class Polyangia; order Fen-1088; family Fen-1088; genus FEN-1088. The sequence continues at coordinate 568 of JBDSME010000171.1, read as the reverse complement.
ATCGTGGCGCAAGCGCAGGCCGATCACGGCGTCGGCCAGCGCCGCGTCCCCGCTGCTGGCGGCACCCTCCGGACTGGTGCCGGGGGCCAGAATACTGCTTGCGATGCTTCGCGCGATGCTTCGCGCGATGCTTCGTCCGAGAAGTCGCGATTGCTGGGCCCGCGTCTCCGCGTCCGGCGCGGGCAGCGTGGCGACGTCGCGGCCCAGCAGCCGGGCCTCCAGGGTCTTCAGAGGCGCCACGTTCACCCCCAGCAGCGCTCCCATCGCGGCGGGGCTGACCGCGGGCCCCGACCACAGGGCATCGTCGCGGCCGACCTCGGGCAGATACAGGGTCACCCGACCACCCTCGAAGAGAGCGGCCGCGCCGGGCGCGCCCCAGCCGAAGAAGTACAGGAAATGGCTGTGCGCGCGAAACGGATAGTTGTTCGCCGCGTAGTTCCGCGGCCGCGCCAGTCCCGCCACCAGCAACGCCGCCTGATCGCCCAGAGCATCGGTCAACGCCTGGCGACGGCGTGCCAGGGCATCCACGGGCAAGGTCGGCATCAGCATGCCTGACAGTATGACTGAC
>JBDSME010000170.1:0-5820 GCA_039916065.1 Polyangia bacterium | reverse complement strand
CTATCGCCCGGCCATACGCGAACTGCATCCACTTTTGGACATGGCAGGCCTGAACGTCCCGGCTATCCGCCAGACGCGAGGCGAGAGCGAGAACGCCGTCGAATTTGCCTGCCACGTCACTGCCGGTGATTTCCCCGCGGGCGTCGATGGGCGAAGTCCCTTCGGTGTCCCGCCAGACACCCAGCCCGTCGTAGTGCTCGAATGCCAATCCGATCCCGTCGAAGAGCTTGTGACAGCCCTGGCAGGTCGCATCCCCGGTGAGCTGCTGCCAGTGCTGTCGCCAGGTCTCTGCCGAGCCCGGCGCCGGCGGCTGAATCGTGTTCGGTAGGTGGGAAGGGGGACGAACGATGTCCTGGCAAAGGAGCCCGTCCAAGATGACCATGCCGCGCCGGCTGGGATTGGTGTGGGCAGCCTCTGGCCACGTCGCAAGGACACTCGCTTGTGTGAGGAGGCCAAGACGTTGGCCGCCCGACAGCGTGTTCTTGCGCAGCGTCGGCCCCGTGATGCCGGCGATTCCGTAGATGGTCGCCAGCGTCTCGTTCACGAACGAGAAGGGAGCCGTGAGCAGAAGCTTGAGCGTGCCCGGCTCGTTCCAGACGACCTCGTCCACGAACATCGCCGTCTCCTGAAGCTGGAACTTTCGCAAGTCCGTCGTCACGCCAGCGCGGTTTGCGATCTCGAGATCTCCAACCCCCAGCAGCTGACCGTAAAATTGGCGCGGTACCCTGCGCGCGCGGGCGTCGGCGAGCAGGCGACGTGCTTGCCCCTCGATGTCAGCCTTGGTCTTCAGCCGGTCCTGGGCCGCAGCGTCGCGCAGCACAGCATCAGGCGCTGATCCCCACAGCAGGTACGAGATTCGTGCCGCCATCTCATGTGGCCGTGGCCGTCCCAGACCTGATCGGTTCGCGTCAACCGGCTCGCCGAATTCGATCAGATACAGAAACTCCGGCGACTGAAGCGCCACCTCCACGACCGCGCGAACACCGCTGGCGTAGCTGCCGCCGACCATGCGCCCTTGGGCAAAGATCGCGTCGAAGTCAGACATGTCCGTGTCATCCACGGGCCGCCTGAAGGCGAGCGCGAGAAACAACTGCAAGAACTGCTTCACACACACCGTCTCGGTAACCGTCGCCACATCACATCGCGTGAAGGCTTTGACAGCTTCGCTATTCGCCGTGACGTTGAGCGCGATCTCGTGCGCGGCTGCGTGGTACGCATCCGTAAGCGTGCCAAGAACCTGGGGCTCCTCTTGACCGACGGGCAAAGGCAAAGAATCATCCGGCAGCGCCGCAGATGAGACAGTCACCTTGAACAGATCCCCCAAGGTGTTGCGGTACTCGAGTTTCGTGAGACGGCGAAGTGGAGCAGGTGGAATTCGCGCTCCAACGTCGCCCGAGCAGGCAGACGCCGGGCCGACCAAGTCCGCGTCGCCACCATCGCCGCCCACGTCGGTGGTCTCACCGACGCTCCTTGAATCGGTATCGTCCCGGGAATCCGCATCCACGGGGACGAGGACGTCGCCGACGACGCTTCCGTCAGCGGCGCCCCCATCGTTCGCGCGACTCCCATCCGGCTCTCGACCCGTCTGGCTTTTGCCACCGCAACCTGTTGCCAAGAGCGTCAGTGTTGCCATCGCCGCCATGGCCAGAGCGCGGACACTACTTCTGGTCTTCAAAGGGTTCGGCCTGGCGTGCATCGGCGCTCGTTCCCAGGCACTAAGATGCGCCACACGCAAAAAGTGGCTCAAGGAGACGCCAGAGTCCTTCAAAACGTTCTGACGTCCTGCGGTAGCTCGCCAGGACGTAGATGATCGACGTTCGAAGCCTAGCTGCTAGAGCGGTTCGTTGCACTCGCTGCGGACGATGTCTTCCAGCGTCTCGCGGCGGGCGATCAGGCGGGTGCGACCTTCGTCCCACAGGACCTGCGGCACCCGCCCCATGGACACGTAGTTCGAGCTCATCGCGGCGCCGTACGCGCCCGCATCGTGAAGAACCAGCAGGTCACCGGGGTCGGGACGTCCGAAGGGGCGCGGGACCAGCAGTTCGCGATCGTCGCGCGTGAACACGTCGCCGCTCTCGCACAGGGGGCCCGCCACCACGAAGGGCTCGGGGGCGCGCGCCGCCCCGGCGCCCACGATGGAGATGTGGTGATAGGCGCCGTACATGGCCGGCCGCACCAGATCCACGAAGCCGGCGTCCACCATCACGAACTCATGCCCCGCGCCACGATCGTTCGCCTGGGTTCGCTTGAGGTCCTTCACCCGCGCCACCAGCAGGGCCATCCCCGCCACGGCATAGCGACCGGGCTCGATCTCCACGCGAATGGGCCGTCCCGCGACCGCCGCCAGGCGCGCGGCGGCCTCCAGCAACACCGGCCGATACCAGGCCAGATCGTAGGCGGCCGCGCCGGGGCGGTACGGATAGGGGATGCCGCCCCCGAGATTGACGGCCTCCACCTCGGGAAAATGGGGCAACAGCGTGGCGAACGCGTCCACCAGCTTGCGCATGTTGGCGTCGAACTCGCGGATCTGCGGTCCGGTCCCCACGTGCGCGTGTAGTGAGACGATGGGGAACCTGGCGTCCGCGGCGCGGCGGATGACATCATCCAGATCGCTGGCCCAGATGCCGTGCTTCGAGGACGGTCCACCGGTGTCGCAGGACTGCACGTGGCCATGGCCGAAACCGGGGTTCACCCGGACCGCGATGGGACCGCGATAACCGGCCCCGCGCAGCTCGTCCACCATGCCGGGAGAGCCGACATTCGGCAGGACGCTTTGCTCCAGCACCGCGGTCAGGGCGTTGTCGCGGAAAACGTCCGCGGTGAACAGCACCACGGGCGGTGTCGCGCCCATGGCGAAGCCAGCGCGCCGCGCGCGCAGCACTTCGTTGCCGCTGACAGCATCGATCCAGAATCCGGCTTCGCGCACCAGTTCCAGCACCTTCCAGGACGAGTTGGCCTTCATGGCAAACCTGGCCTGCAGATGGGGCGCGTCCGTCAGCTCGCGGAGCCGGGTCAGGCGTTCGCGGAGAATTCCGGCGTCATAAAAGTAGAAGGGCGTGCCGACCCGGTCGGCGATGGCGGAGAGGGGATAGGTGGAAAGATCGAGGTTCATGTTCATTTCTTGTGTTCGGAAAAGGCGATGCCGCAACGTGACGACCGGGCGCGAACAATATATCAGGGCGCGCCTCGACCAGACGCCGGAACAACCCGCGTGTACACTCGACTCCACAGCCCGTTCGGGCAAGCGGTCCACCATCTGAACGTTTCGAATCCAGGGAGATCGAACATGAGGAACTTCTGGCGGGTCTTGGCGGTGCTGATGGCGACCACGGGTCTGGGCCCCCAGGCGATGGCTGGTGGCCGGTCAGCGGTCCGGACGGGCAACCCGAACGTCAACGCCTGTGGCTGCTACCGGGATGTTTCCGGCGCTTGCTTCTGCGGCAAGAAGGGCAAGTGCCAATGCCCCGGTGAATGCGAGCCCAAGGGTTGCGATGAGAGGCGCGCCAAGGAGATGGAGAAGGAGGTCGAAGCCGAGGTGAAGCGCGCACGCGAAGCCGAGAAGAAGCAGCGTGACTCCGAGGCGGCCCGCAAGAAGAAGGCGGAGACCGTGGACGACAGCGAGGAAGTCGCGGCGGCGGCCCGCCTTCAAGCCGCCGAGGCAGCAGCGGCGGCAAATGCGGCAGGCGCGGACGGCGGGGCAGGTCAAGGCACAGTCGCTGCCGAGGCCAAGGCCGGCAATAGGGGAGACAAGAAGGGAGACAAAAAGGGAGACAAGATGGGCCGCAGAGCGAACGACGCCAAGACCCCGAAGGACCCGGGCGCGCCCACGGGTGACGATGCCGCCAAGTAGCGGCGGAGGTCCGACACAATCGGCGGCGCGCCAGCGGTGATGCCTCAAGTGCGGCGACGTCGGTGAGCGGCGTATACGCAAAGGCCCACGGCCAGCCAGATGCCGAACCGCCACCAGTTGGCCGCCGGCAGACCCATCATGAGACTCAGGCAGGCGACGATGGCCGCCAGGGGCGTCACCGGGTACCCCGGACAGCGGAAGGGCCGGGGACGCTCAGGTTCACGGAGACGCAGCGCGATCACGCCGGCCGCAACCACCACGAACGCAAACAGGGTTCCGATGCTGGTCAGTTCCAGTGCCTGCGCCGGCGTCAGAAAAGTTGGCGCCACCGCGACGAACACTCCGGTGACCACCGTGGCAAATACGGGGGTGCGGCGCCGCCCGTGAACGCGCGCGAAGGCACGCGGCAGCAACCCGTCGCGGGCCATCACCAGCATGATGCGTGACTGTCCCATCTGGAACACCAGGAGCACCACGGTGACCGCCAGCACCGCGCCCACCGCCATCGAGGTGGCGAGCCGGTCCAGTCCGGCGGCCCGCAGAGCGCGCGCCAGCGGATCACCCACGGCCAGTTCAGCCGACGGACAGAGGCCGGTCATCACTGCCGCCACCGCCACATACAGCACGGCGCAGATCACCAGCGAAGCGAGCATGGCCCGGGGCAACATCCGCTGGGGGTCGTGGCTCTCCTCGGCGGCGGTGGTCAGCGCGTCGAAGCCGATGTACGAAAAGAAGGCCAGGGAGGCGCCCGTCCAGATTCCCCGCCAGCCGCCGGGAGCGAAAGGACGCCAGTGCGCGGGTTGCACGTAGGCCGCCCCCACCACCAGGAACACGCCGATGAGCAGCAGCTTGAAGACCACCAGCGCGTCGGCCACGCGCGCGCTCTCCCGCACGCCGGCGCACAACAGGAAGGTCAGCGCGATGGTTATCGCCGCCGCCGGGAGATTGAACGCAACCACCAGTCCGCCCAGGTGCGGCGCCACGGCGGCGATGGCCAGATCGGCGGACGCCGTTTGGAGATCAGTGGCCATCCAGGCGGGCAGATCCACGCCGAAGGCGCCACGCAGGAAGGAACGAAAATAGTCCGCCCAGCTCTGCGCCACGTACACGTTGCCTATGGCGTATTCAAGGATCAGATCCCAGCCGATGATCCAAGCCCAGAGCTCCCCCAGCGCCGCGTAAGCGTAGCTGTACGCGCTGCCGGCCACGGGCACCAGCGCCGCGATCTCCGCGTAGCAGAGGGCGGCCAGCGCACAGGCGCCTGCCGTCAGCAAATACGACACGATGAGCGCAGGGCCGGCTCCAGGCTGGTCGGCGGTACCCGCGGCCATCTGACCGATGCTGGAGAAGATGCCAGCGCCCACGATGGCGCCCACGCCCAGCAACGTCAGATCGCCAGTTCCCAGCGCACGGCGGAGCCGCCCCTCGGCGCGCTCGCTGTCCGCGAGCACGGCGGCGATGGGCTTCCGTTCAAAGATTCCGCGCCGCGACATCGTCCCCACCCTGCCCGTCGCGACCGTGCCTGGTCAAGCCGGGGGCGAGGACAAACAGCTTCGGCACCGCGCAAGTCGGTTTTGCCAACGGGTCCTCCGCAACCGATCGAAATCACTGTGGCGAGGCACTAGACTCGGCCGGGTGAACAGCAAGGCGATTTTGCTGGCGTTGCTGGCCGTGGTGGGCGCTGCTTTCGTGGTGCAGTGGCTCCGGGCAGCGCGCCTGGCGGCGAATCGAGCCCCGCCGCGCGAACCGCGCGCGCGACGCACGGGCGTGTTGCTGTTGATTGGCGTGGTCACCGATTTCCTGGACACGCTGGGGGTCGGGTCTTTCGCCACCACCACTTCAGTGTTCAAGCTGGGGCGGGTGGTCGAAGACGAGGACATCCCTGGCACCCTCAATGTCGGTCACGCGTTGCCCACGCTGGCCGAGGCGTTCATCTACATCGGACTGGTAAAGGTTGATATGACCACCCT
>JBDSME010000169.1:0-3455 GCA_039916065.1 Polyangia bacterium | reverse complement strand
ACCCAGATCTGATCCAGCAGACAGATCTCCTTGGCCCACTTGGCGATCTGACCATCGACGATCTTGGGGATCATCGCTTCGGGCTTTCCCGACTGCTTCGCCAGCTCCATCCGGATGGACTTCTCCTTCTCCAGCACCGCCGGGGGGAGCTCCTCCTGCGACACGTACTGCGGGCTCATGGCCGCCACCTGCATCGCGATCTCCTTGGCGAACGTCACGAAGTCCGGGTTGCGCGCCACGAAGTCCGTCTCGCAGTTCACTTCGACCATGACGCCGATGCGGGTGCCGTGGAGGTAGCTGACCACGGTTCCTTCCGAGGCGATGCGGGTGGCCTTCTTGGCGGCCGAGGCGATGCCCTTCTTGCGCAGGTACTCGATCGCCTTCTCGATGTCGGCGGCGGTTTCGGTCAGCGCCTTCTTGCAATCGGCCATGCCCGCGCCTGTACGTTCGCGGAGATCCTTGATCAACTGTGTTGTCACTTCAGCCATCGTTCGTGCCCTTTCACTGCCCAAAAAACGTTTTCATCATTCAAACTCAAGCATGACGAAGCCCGAACCCAGGGGGCTCGGGCTTCGCGCGTGTCTCCGCGTCTCCGGCCAGTGGCCGGCGGCAAGGTGGCTAGGTGGCTTCGTCCTCTGGCGTTGCTGCCGCCTCGGGCGCCGGCAGATCGCCGCGGCGCCGCGACACCACCTCCACCCGGGGACCTTCGCCGCCCGAAGAGACGCGAATGGTCTGGCTCTGCTGATCGTTGTCCACGTTGCGGCTGCGCGCCTGGGAGGCCCGCTCGCGTCCCAGCTTCTGGCCCAGGATACAGGCTTCCGCCACCTTGGACGCGAACAGCTTGATGGAGCGGATGGCGTCGTCGTTCCCGGGGATGGGGTAGTCGATCAGGTCGGGATTGCAGTTGGTGTCCACCACCGCCACGATCGGGATCTCCAGGCGGCGGGCCTCGGTCACGGCGATGTGCTCCTTGACCACGTCCACGATGAACACCGCGCCGGGGAGCTCGCTCATCTCCTTGATGCCGCCCAACGCTCTCTCCAGCTTCTCGCGCTCGCGGGTGATGCCCAGGACCTCTTTCTTGGTCATGCGGTCGAAGGTGCCGTCAGCGGCCATCTTCTCGATGCTGTGCAACCGATCGATGGAGCCCTTCACCGTGTGGAAGTTGGTCAACGTCCCACCGAGCCACCGGTTGGTCACGCAGAACTGGCCGGAGCGCGCCGCCTCGTCGCGGATCACCTCCTGGGCCTGCTTCTTGGTGCCCACGAACAGCACGGGGCGGCCACCGGCCACCGTCTGCACCAGGTAGTTGTAGGCGCGGGTGAAGGCGCGAACAGTCTGCTGCAGATCGATGATGTGGATGCCGTTGCGCGCGCCGAAGATGAAGGTCTTCATCTTGGGGTTCCAGCGGCGGGTCTGATGACCGAAGTGAACGCCCGCTTCCATCATCTCGCGGATGGTGATGGGGGTGTCCAGTGATGGGGGGGCGCCGTCGCCGCCGCCGCCGGGTGACATCAGGGGTAAGGACGGATCTTGAGCTTGGGTCTCGGTCGTTGTTTCCATGTGCAGTGCCTCGCGTTGTTCCGCCGCTCACGTCGTCGGGGGTCGAAACCCGTGGCGGCGACCATCGCCATCACGAGCACGCACGGCCCCCTCGGTGAGCGTGTGGTGTTTGAAAGGGTGCGATTTTTACCACCGCTTCTGACACCCCGCCACGCAAATTCACGCAGTTAGCGGCCGGGTAGCCGGGCCCCCTGTCGGCACCACGGTTGCAGTCGTAGTTGCAGCCACGGTCGGGATTGATGTTTGCGGGTCTGAATCCGCGCGCTATAGAAGGAGCCCCATGTCACCCACAGCAGGAAAAAACGTCGATATTCGCCCCGCGAACGGCAAGTTGGGGATTCTCTTGCCCGGAATGGGGGCCGTCGCGACCACCTTCATTGCCGGCGTCGAAGCCATCCGCCGCGGCATGTCGAAGCCCATTGGCTCCTTGACACAGAAGGGCACCATCCGCCTCGGCAAGCGCACCGATGGCCGCACCCCCCTCATCAGCGAGTTCGTGCCGCTAGCCAAGCTCGAGGACGTGGTCTTCGGTGGCTGGGATCTGTTCCCCGATGACTGCTACGAAGCGGCCAAGGAGGCGGGGGTTCTGTCCAAGGAGCACCTGGATGAGCTGAAGGACTTCCTGTCCACCATCAAGCCCATGACCGCCGTGTTCGATCAGTCCTACGTCAAGAACCTCACCGCCACCCACGCCAAGCAGGGCAAGTCCAAGCGCGATCTGGCCGACCAGGTCATCGCCGACATCAAGAACTTCAAGAAGGACAAAGGTTGCGACCGCCTGGTGATGGTGTGGTGTGGATCGACCGAGGTCTACCGCAGCCCCAGCGCGGTTCACGCCACGCTGGACGCCTTCGAAAAGGGGCTGGAAGCCAGCGATCCCGAGATCGCGCCCTCGCAAATCTACGCCTACGCAGCCCTGAAGTGCGGCGTCCCCTACGCCAACGGCGCCCCGAATTTGACCGTCGATACCCCGGCACTGCTGGAGCTGGCCAAGAAGAACAGCGTTCCCGTCGGCGGCAAGGACTTCAAGACCGGTCAGACCCTGATGAAGACCATCCTGGCCCCTGGGTTCAAGGCGCGCCTGCTGGGTGTGGAAGGTTGGTATTCGACCAACATTCTCGGCAACCGAGACGGCGAGGTGCTGGACGACCCCGAGTCATTCAAGAGCAAGGAGGTGTCCAAGCTGGGCGTCCTCGAGCACATCCTGCAGCCGCACCTTTACCCCGAGCTCTACGGGAACATGTGCCACGTGGTGCGCATCAACTACTACCCTCCGCGCGGCGATAACAAGGAGGGCTGGGACAACATCGATATTTTTGGTTGGATGGGCTACAAAATGCAGATCAAGATCGACTTCCTGTGCAGGGATTCGATCCTGGCCGCCCCCATTGTCCTGGACCTGGCGCTGTTCATGGACCTGGCCCAGCGCTGCGGAATGAGCGGCATCCAGGAATGGCTGTCCTTCTACTGGAAGAGCCCCATGACCGCCGAGGGCCTTTACCCCGAGCACGACCTGTTCATTCAGATGATGAAGCTGAAGAACACCCTCCGGTACTTGCGCGGCGAAGAGCTGATCACCCACCTCGGCGCCGAATACTACGATTGACTGATGGGGGCGGGGGCCCCGGGCCCCGGGCCCCGGACGGGGGAGGAATAGGGCAGCAGGACGCTGGAAGGAGCGTTTGGCCGTATCGCCGTGGCCAAAACGTGCGATGCTCGCTTTCCCGGTCCTGGCTGTCATCTTTTTTGTAGGCGTCCGAACGCTGCAGCCATGCCCCTGACGGTAGCCGCCCCGACCCGACTACTGGCTCACAACCCCCACACGCGTCGGAAATGGTGGGCACGATGCAGGAATTCTGTCGCAAGCTTCTTGTTTTTGTGACGTTTTGCTC
>JBDSME010000168.1:0-3121 GCA_039916065.1 Polyangia bacterium | reverse complement strand
CGGACCGCATCCAGTGTGATCACGAAGGGCTTCATGTCCTCGGGCAAGGAAACTCCGATCTCGCTGGCCACCTCGCGGTAGAGCTGGTCCGCGATGCTCGCTCCCACGGCAGTGAGCCGCGCCGGGGTGCCGTCGAGCGGCGCCACCAGGCCGAAGCGGGCCGCCAGGGCGGCATAGAAGTAAGCGTCAGCGCGAAGAGGGAGGTTGACCCGACCGGCGTCATGGAAGAACAGCTTCTCGTCCTCGAAGTCGCGTTCACCGACGCGGCAGCCAAGGTCATACACGCTGCCCAGCCGCGAGCGAATGGGCCCGGCATCGAGATCAAGGTACTGCCGCCGCGCCAGCACCTCCCCCACCAGGGGACGGCTTCGATTCGCCGGCACGTCCAACCAGACGGCGGCTTCGATGACGGCCCGAATGAGACTCTTCAGCTCGTCACGGCGCTGCAAAAGTGCCGTTGCCGTGGTGGCCAGCACGGATCGCGGAGCCCGCAGGCAGACATCCTGAGCGGTGGCGTAGGTGAATCCCAGGTCCTGCCCGGCAGCCAGGGCCGACCAGGGATCGGGGGCGGCGAAACCGTTGATTCGTTCATCTCGCAGCTCCGCCAGCATGCGCTCGGCCGGCGTTGCCACCACCTGAACGCGGGCGGCAGGGACGCCGGCGGCGGCGAGCAGATAGCGCAGGAGCAAGTCGTCGCTGCCACCAATGACGGGGACCGCGAACACCGCCGGCGCGGCTGGCGGTCGCCGCAGTACGGCTTGACGGAACGAGGGCAAGTCCAGGAATTTCACGCTGGCACACAGCTCTCGCCCCAAGGTAACGGCAGCGCCGTTTTGCGACAGCACCATCAGCACGACCACATCGGGGCCAGCCCCCGCCCGCAAGGCGCGAAGCACCGGGAGACCAGCGGGAAGCTGCGCCGCCATGAGCTCGCCGGATAGCATCCGTTCCTGCAGGTCCGTCGGAGAAGCGCCGCGACGGAGTTCGGGTGCCAGGCCATGCCTGCCATAACCGCCCAGGTCGTCGGCCATCAGCAGCGAGGCGGCGTCCGTTTGCCGCAAGAACCCCACGGCCGGACGTTTCAACAAACGCTTCCGAGCGCCGGGCGACCACGACCATCCGCAGCCGCCGACACCCGCACTCACACCCAGTCCACACGCCGCGGCCGTAGCCGCCCCGGCGAGCAAATGACGACGCGTCGGAGACGGGGGTACAGTCACGAACTTTGGCGACCGAGTGCGGGCCACCCTCTTCCCAACGCCCGGGGCAGTGGGGAAGGGGACGGTCGCACTCGGCTCCTTGGAGGGGTTTCCTACTCTTCGGCCGCCGCCGAAGCGGTCGAGACCGGTCCCGACGCTCCGGCCATGGCCACCGCGGGCGGGGCCAGACCGAGATCCTCGGTTGCATCATCCACGTGAATGGACAGGCGCTTGTAGGCGCCCAGGCCCGTCCCCGCAGGGATCAACCGACCCATGATGACGTTCTCCTTCAGGCCGCGCAGGTAGTCGATCTTTCCGCAGACCGCAGCTTCGGTGAGCACCTTCGTGGTCTCCTGGAAGGACGAAGCGGAGATGAAACTCTCCGTGGACAACGAGGCCTTGGTGATGCCGAGCAGCAAGGGCTCGCCCTGTGCCGGCTTGGCCCCCTTGACGATGACCCGCTCGTTCTCTTCCTCGAACACGTACTTCTCCACGTGCTCGTCGACCAGGAACCCGGTGTCGCCCACGTCGATGACCCGCACGCGCCGCAACATCTGGCGCACGATGGTCTCGATGTGCTTGTCGTTGATCTTGACGCCCTGGAGTCGATAGACCTCCTGGACCTCGTCGACCAGGTACTTGGCCAGCGCCTTCTCCCCCAGCACGCGCAAGATGTCGTGCGGGTTGGAAGACCCGTCCATGAGCGGCTCACCGGCACGTACCCGGTCGCCTTCGCGGACGCTGAGGTGCTTGCCCTTGGAGATGAGGTACTCCTTGGGATCGCCCTTCTCGGCCGTGATGATGACCTTGCGCTTGCCCTTGGTGTCCTTGCCGAAGCTGATGGTCCCGTCGATATCGGCGATGACCGCGTGCTCCTTGGGCTTGCGGGATTCGAACAGCTCAGCGACACGCGGCAGACCACCGGTGATGTCCTTGGTCTTGGTGGTCTCGCGGGGAATACGGGCGATGATGTCGCCAGCTTCCACGCGATCGCCTTCCGCCGCCGCGATGGTCGAACCCACCGGAAGGAAGTAGCGGGCGTCGTTCTCCGAGTTGGGGATCTTCAGCGTCTTGTTGTGATCATCCTTGAGCGAGATGCGGGGACGAAGGTCCGCGTCCTTGCTTTCGGTGACGCTCTTACGCGACAGGCCCGTCACCTCATCGAGCTGCTCGGTCATGGTGACGCCCTCGATGACGTCGCCAAACTTCACCACGCCGCTGACCTCGGTGAGGATCGGCACCGAGAAGGGATCCCACTCGGACAGCAGCGAGCCGGCCTTGATGGCCCCACCGTCGCCAAAGAACAACCGGGCGCCGTAGGTCAGTCCGTACCGCTCGCGCTCGCGACCGGTCTCGTCCTGAATCACCACCTCACCATGACGGTTCATGACGATCCAGTGCTTCTCGCGCTTGACCACATCGGCATTCTCCAGACGGACAATACCGTCGTAGCGGGCCTCCAACTGCGACTGCTCGGTACGAACCTGACCGACGCCGCCGATGTGGAAGGTGCGCATGGTCAGCTGGGTGCCGGGTTCGCCGATGGACTGGGCCGCGATGACGCCGACCGCCTCGCCGATGTTCACCATGTGTCCACGGGCCAGATCGCGGCCGTAGCAGAGCACGCAGATGCCGCGACGGGTCTCGCAGGTGAGCACCGAGCGAATCTTCAGGTGGTCGATGCCCGCATCCTCGACGATGCGAACCTTGTCTTCGGTGATCTCCTCGCCCGACTGCACCAGCACCTCGCCGGTGTACGGGTCGAAGATGTCGTCGAGCGCCACGCGACCCAGGATCCGGTCACCCAGCTTCTCGATGATCTCTCCGCCCTCGACCAGGGCCGACATGTCGATGCCGTCCATGGTGCCGCAGTCGTACTCGGCGATGATGCAGTCCTGCGCCACGTCGACCAACCGCCGGGT
>JBDSME010000167.1:0-11071 GCA_039916065.1 Polyangia bacterium | reverse complement strand
GAGCTGCAGAGCTTCAACATGGAGGAGATGATGGGCGAGCTCGACGAGGACGTCGAGTTCGCTTCCGAGGAGGAGGGCGCCGACAACATCCTGGACCTGGAGCGGGCGTCCGAGGACGCCCCCGTCGTCAAGCTGTGCAACGTGATCCTGCTCAACGCCGTGAAGAAGGGGGCCAGCGACATTCACATCGAGCCCTACGAGAAGAGTTACCGGGTGCGCTACCGGGTGGACGGCGTCCTGCACGAGGAGATGACGCCGCCCCTGAAGCTGAAGGCGGCGCTCACCAGCCGCATCAAGATCATGGCGCACCTGGATATCGCGGAGCGCCGCCTGCCGCAGGACGGACGCATCAAGCTGAAGATGGGGCGAGGCAAAGAGATGGACTTTCGCGTGTCCGTGCTGCCAACCCTGTTCGGCGAGAAGATCGTCTTGCGCCTCCTGGACAAGGGCAACCTGCAGCTCGACATGACCAAGCTGGGGCTAGAGCCGGAACAGCTCGCCGAGTTCAAGCGGTCCATCGAGGCGCCGTACGGGATGGTGCTGGTGACTGGCCCTACCGGGTCGGGCAAGACCACCACCTTGTATTCGGCCCTGCAAGAGCTGAATCAGATCTCCGACAACATCAGCACGGCCGAGGACCCGGTGGAATTCAACCTGGGCGGCATCAACCAGGTCCAGGTGCGCGACGACATCGGACTGACCTTCGCGGCGGCGCTGCGGTCCTTCCTGCGGCAAGACCCCGACACCATCATGATCGGTGAGATCCGGGACTTCGAGACCGCGGAGATCGCCGTGAAGGCGGCACTGACCGGTCACATGGTGCTGTCCACGCTGCACACCAACGACGCGTCATCCACCATCACCCGGCTGTTGAACATGGGGGTGGAACCATTTCTGGTGACCGCTTCAGTGAACCTGGTCGAGGCGCAGCGCCTGCTGCGAAAGATCTGTGCCGGCTGCAAGGAGCCGATGCCCACCCCCAAGGACGAGCTGCGCACCCTGGGGGCCAAGGATGAGGAGATCGAGACCGCCACCTGCATGCGGGGACGCGGCACCGGGTGCAATGTCTGCGGCGGCACCGGCTACAAGGGACGAATCGCCATGTACGAGGTGATGACCATGAGCGATCCCGTGAAGGAACTGGTGCTCCAGGGGGCGTCGGCCGCCGAGTTGAAGGCGGAGGCAATCCGCCGCGGCATGCGCACATTGCGCATGTCCGGAATCCGAAAGATCTGTCAAGGCACCAGCTCCGTTGATGAAGTCGCCCGCATCACGGCGGCGGATTGAAGGACCCATGTCAGTCGCATCAGCTCCCGCGCCCCAGACCGTCACCCTCCACCAGTTGCTCAAAACCATGGTGGACAAGGGGGCGTCCGACTTGCACATCACCACGGGGTCGGCCCCTCAGCTGCGCCTCGATGGAGAGCTGGTGCCCTTCCGGGTCGCGGCGCTGGGTCCGGTGGACACCAAGCAGCTTTGCTATTCCGTGCTGACCGACGAACAGAAGGCGCACTTCGAGGAGAACCAGGAGCTGGACCTGTCGTTCGGGGTGAAGAACCTGGCCCGCTTCCGCGCCAACGTCTTCATGCAAAAAGGGGCGGTGGCGGGGGTGTTCCGGACCATCCCGTACAAGATCCGCTCCTTCGCCGAGCTGGGACTTCCTCCTGTGTTGGAGGAGCTGTGCAACAAGCCGCGCGGACTGGTGCTGATCACCGGGCCGACGGGTTCCGGTAAGTCGACCACGCTGGCGGCGATGATCGACAAGATCAACACCGAGCGGCACGAGCACATCGTGACCATGGAAGATCCCATCGAGTTCATTCACCAGCACAAGAACTGCGTGGTGAATCAGCGGGAAATCGGCAGCGACACCCAGTCGTTCAAGAAGGCCTTGAAGTCGGTGCTGCGCCAGGACCCGGACGTGGTGCTGGTGGGAGAGATGCGCGATCTGGAGACCATCGAGGCTGCCCTGACCACCGCGGAGACCGGTCACCTTTGCTTCGGGACCCTGCACACGAATTCGGCGGTGCAGACCATCAACCGGGTGGTCAACGTCTTTCCCCCGCACCAGCAGTCGCAGATCCGCGCGCAGCTTTCATTCGTGCTGGAGGGGGTGGTCTGCCAGAGCCTGCTGCCGCGCGCTTCCGGCAAGGGGCGGGTGGCCGCGCTGGAGATCATGGTCCCCAACTCGGCCATTCGAAACCTGATCCGCGAGGACAAGATGCATCAGATCTACTCGCAGATGCAGATCGGCCAGGGGACGACCGGGATGCGCACCTTGAACCAACACCTGGCCATCCTGCAGGCGGCCGGCACCATCACCCTGGAAGAGGCCATCGGGTCCAGTTCGGATCCCAACGAGCTGCAACAAATCATGGCGTCGCTGGCGAATGCGAGTGGTGGCGGCGGCGGCGGCGGAGCCAGGGACGCGCGATGACGGCGTTCGTGTGGGAGGCGCGCGCCCGCAGTGGCGAGGTGAAGAAGGGCGTAATGGACGCCGAGGATGCCGAATCGGTCGAGGACCGGTTGAAGCAGCAGATGCTGGTGCCGGTGTCCGTGCACAAGCAGCCACGAGAGCTGACCCTCCCCTTCGGCACCGGGGTGAAGACCACCGATGTGGTGGTGTTCACGCGCATGTTCGCCACCATGATCGACGCCGGACTGCCCATCGTGCAGTGCCTGGACATCCTGTCGGCGCAGTCGGAGAACAAGCGATTCGGCAAGGTGCTAGCCAGCGTCAAGGCGGGGGTAGAAGAAGGTCTGACCCTGTCGGTCGCCCTCAGCAAGCATCCCAAGATCTTCGACGACCTTTTCGTCAACCTGGTGGCGGCCGGCGAGGCCGGCGGCATTCTGGATGGCATCCTGGAGCGGCTCTCCATTTACATGGAGAAGGCCATGAAGCTGAAGCGCCGGGTCAAGGGTGCCATGGTCTATCCCATCTCCATTGTCGGCATTGCCGCGCTGGTGGTGACCATCTTGCTCACCAAGGTGATCCCGGTCTTCGAAACAATGTTCAAGGATTTCGGCGGTGGGAAGCTGCCCGCGCCCACCCGGGTGGTCATCGAGATCTCCCACGCCCTGGCGCACTACCTGCCCTTCATCGTGGCCGCCCTGATAGGGGTGGCGATCGCAATGAAGATGATCCTCGCCCGACCCAAGGGCCGGCTGATGTTCGACGGCTTGCTGCTGAAGTTGCCGGTGCTGGGACCGGTGCTGCGCAAGGTGGTGGTGGCGCGGTTCACGCGCACAATGGGGACCCTGCTGGCATCGGGCGTGCCGATTCTGGATGCCCTGGAGATTTGCGCCAAGACGGCCGGCAACACCGTGGTGCAGGCCGGCATCATGTACGCGCGGTCGCAGATTTCCGAGGGCAAGGACATGGCCACGCCGCTGATGGAGACGGCGCTGATGCCGCCCATGGTGGTGCAGATGATCGGCGTGGGGGAGCAGACCGGGGCCCTGGACGCCATGCTGTCGAAGATCGCAGATTTCTACGAGGAGGAGGTGGACGTGGCGGTGGCATCCATGACCAGTCTCATCGAACCCTTGATGATGGTGTTCCTGGGCGCAGTGGTGGGCGGCATGGTGATCGCGATGTACCTGCCCATCTTCGAGATGGCCGGCAACATGAAGTCCGCCTGAGAGCGATGGCGATGTCGATGGCGATGGCGATGGCGATGGCTTGGGACGAAGTGACCACGACCACCAGATGATGAGCCTGAGCAGCCAGATCACGGGGGCGCCGCGCCCCACCTCCATCGCCGTGAGCGCCAGCGCGGCGGCCGCGGGCGTGCCGAACCGCTCCCAGGGCGACCTGCTGCGCACCGTCAAGATGCTGATGCTGTTCCGGGTCGGCCTGGCGACGCTGCTCCTGGCCAGCGCCGTGGTGGCCGAGCTTTCACGCGGCACGGTGGAAGAGCTGGCCGGTCCCTTCGCCCGCTTCGGCTTCGGTCTCATCGCCGCCACCTACTTCGCCAGCCTGGCCTACGCGCTGCTCTTCCCGCGGGTCCGTGATCCCATCAGGTTCGCCTACTGGCAAATCGCGGTCGACCTGGTCCTCACCACCATGGTCGTGCACGCCACGGGAGGCGCCCAGAGCGGGTTTTGCTTCCTGTACCTGATCGACGTGGTGGCGGTGGCGCTGCTGGCGCGCCGCCGGGGCGCCGCCGTGGTCGCGGGCGCCGGTATCACCCTGATGGTGGGGGTGGCGGTGCTGGGCTGGACGCACCTGTTGCCGCTGCTGCCGGGGCAACTCGTGGCACCGTGGCACCTCTCGCGTGGCGAGCTGGCAGGTAAGCTGACGCTGAACACGGCGGCGCTGATCGCGGTCGGCTTCCTGGCGTCGAAGCTGGCTGCGAAGAACCGCCAGGCGGACGAGCGACTGACCATTCACGAGGCGTACGCCGGTGATCTGGCCCGCCTGCACGAGAACACCATCCGCTGCCTCACCTCCGGATTGGTCACGGTCGACCTGGCCGGCCGGGTCACCACCGCGAACGAGGTGGCGCGAGAGATCCTGGGAGCCGGCGGGCGGGGACTGGTGGGCCTGCCGCTCACCGACGTGCTACCGGATCTGCCGCGGGTGCTGGCGGCGGCTGGACCTGCCGGCACGGTGCGCCGGGCGGAGCTCAGCGCCGCCACGTCCGACGGATCGCTGCGCCACCTGGGCGTCTCGGCGGCTCCGTTGTCGGACCACCTGGGTCAGCTCATCGGCCGCGTGATTCATTTTCAGGACCTCACCGAGCTGAAGCGCATGGAACTGGCCGTGGCGCGTTCTGAACGGCTGGCCAGCATCGGGCGACTGTCGGCGGCCATCGCCCACGAGATCCGCAATCCTCTGGCCAGCATCTCCGGATCCATGGAAATCCTGCGGGATCAACCGGGCACCGATCCGGAGAGCCGCCAGCTCATGAACATCGCCGTGCGCGAGGTGGACCGGCTGAACGCTCTGGTGACCAGCCTGCTCGACTACGCGCGTCCGTCCAGCGAGGAACGGCGGCGGATCGATCTGGTCGAGGAAACGCGAGAAATCGTACAGGCGTTCGAGAGGGAGCGTCGCGACGAACGCCAGCCCATCGCCGTGGAGTTCGAAACAGGCAGCGAAGCCGAGATCGAAGCGGCCGGAGGCCAGATTCGCCAGATTCTGTGGAATCTGTTGCGCAACGCCGCCGAGGCCATGCCCCGGGGTGGAACGATCAAGGTGCAGGTTACGTCCGCCGCCGAGAGCGCGCGGCGCGATCGCGCGCTGTCCGCGCCCGCCGGCCTGCCTACGCCCGTCACCCTGACGGTGGCCGACAGTGGTTCGGGCATCCCGAAGGGCGATCTCGACAGGATATTTGAGCCATTCTTCTCCACCAAGGCCGCGGGCACCGGCCTGGGCCTGGCCACCGTTGCCCGCATCGTCGACGATCACCACGGCGCGATCGAGGTCACCAGCGCCGTCGGTATCGGCACCACAGTGACCATTCGTCTGCCCAAGGCCGCCAGGGGGGCGCGTTCTTCCCTGGAGCACGCGGCCTAAGCCGCCCGGTGCCTACTTCCCCCCAACCCCCGCGCGCCCGCGCGATCGTATCAGTCGGGCAGGCCAGGAATGGTCATCGGCACCGCCTTGAGCAACGACCCCGCTGCCACGTACATGGTCTTTCGATCGGCGCCCCCGAAGGTGCAGTTGGTGGCCCGGCCAGTCGGCACCGTGCCCAGCGCCGCGCCCGCCGGTGAGAAGACCTCGACGCCCCCCGATGTGCTGGCGTAGAGGTTGCCCGCGCAATCGAGACACAGCCCATCGGGGCCGCCCTTGGCGGTGACGAACAGCTGGCCGCCGGCGGTGTCGATGGTGCCGTCGGCCATGACCGGGAACCGCCTGATCTGGCGGTTCCCCAAGTCGCCGACGTAGAGGGTGTTCTCGTCGGTAGACAGGATCACGCCGTTGGGACTGTTCACTTGCTTGAAGGGCCCGGTCAACTTGTATGGCCCGGACGCTCCGCTGGGAGCCGCGCGGTAGAGCCCACTGTTCGGATCGCTCAGGTAGATATTGCCGTCGCTCCGCACCACGATGTCATTCGGACTGTCCATGCTGAATGAACCGGAACCGGGCGGCACCAGTGTGGCGAGCGTTGCCCCGGTCATCGGATCTACCCGCAGAACGCTCCTGTCTTTCTGATCCGCGACGATCAGCTTGTCCTCGTTGTCCAGGGACAGACCATTGGTGCCGCTCCCCTGCAGGAACAACGCGGGCGCCGTGGCCGGTGGGACCAGCTTGAAGGTGTGTTCGGGCTTGGCGCCGACGTCCGAGAAGAACAGCGTGCCGATGCTGGCAATCCAGGTGGGCCCTTCGAGGAACTGGAAATTGGTCACGGCCCCCGAGGTCGGCGGGCCGAACTGCGTGACAGCTCCCCAGGTGGGTGCGCCGTAGGTGGCACCTGCCGGGCAGACGACTCGGCCCGACGCGCCACCGTGAATGGGACCTCCGCCGCCGCCTCCACCGGTACCAGACGTTGCCCCACCCGTTGCTCCCCCCTGAGGAGCAGCGCCACCCGTGCCACCGGTTCCACTTGAGCCGGCGGCGCCGGCGCCCCCCGTGCCAGGCACCGAACCGCCCGAACTGCCGCTGCCCGCCCCACCACTCGCGGCTCCACCAGTGCCTGACCCGCCGCTGCCTGTGCCTGCCCCACCGGCGCTTGTTCCGCCGGTGCCGGCACCACCAGTGCTTGCCCCGCCGCTGCCGCTATCACGGCCACCAGAGCAACCTGCTATGAACGCCAGGACCGTGCACACTGCCATGACGGTGAGTGCGCTACGGCCGCCTTGGTCTGTCGATCGGTTCACGCGGTTGATTGACACCCGCCGATCCATATCACTGCGTGGAGGCGGCCGCGACCGCGACCGCGGCATTCGTCGCCTGATTATCTCAACGACGCAAGCGTCGAGGCTCGCGAGGTATTCCCAATTGACTACACAAAGACTTGCGTGTCGAGGGGGACCTGGCGAACCGACCGAGTCAAGAATCACCGACGGCAGGCTGCCCCCGCAACAGCCGCCGCCTGATGCCCAAGTACAGCGCCGAGGAACGTCACCCCCAGATCGTCGAGCGTCTTCTGCACACCCGCGGGTTCAATCATCTACGTGCGCGAAAATACGGCGCCGCCGTCATCGTCGAGTCCGCACCCAAAGACGATGCGCACAAGCACATGCGCCTCACCCGCCAAACCGCTCAGGTCTGGACAGTGGACATGGCGGACCATCGGGGCCGCTGGCAGAGCACACCCTTTCGAGCCTCCCTTGATGAACTCGTCCCCGCCATCGCCGACACATTTCCTTGGACCCTCCAGGACCTCTTCGGATAACCCGTAACGGACTTCGGATCTCCAGTACTAGTCAGTCACAACTAGTTCCGGCGTCATTCGCTTTGGTGCCAGTTGGGCACGGAAGGCAGCAGAAGTAACCACCGGGATTGTGGCTGGCAGTGCATTCTTGAGGGCCACGGTTCGCACATGAGACATTTCCGAGCACACACCGCCCACCAGCGGAAGCACAGGCCTCTTGCCCGTTGCTCGAACATCCGCCGGCCACCAGTGCCCAGAGCACCAACATCGTCTTCATTCTGCACATCAATGTTCTCCCTCACGACCTGTTCATACAGCGTCGCCGTTCAAGGTGCGGACATTATGGGGTAGGACCCCCGGGGAAAAAGGTGCCCCCGGGGAAAAAGGTGCCCCCGGGGAAAAGGTGCCCCCGGGGAAAAAGGTGGCCCCGGGGAAAAAGGTGCCCCGGGAAAAAAGGTGCCACAGACCTCGGGAGTCTGGACCTCGCCGGCCGAAACCGGTGAGGGATGATGCCGATAGACTTCGAAATGGCGCGGCCACTCCGTTTCATTCCGCCCAGGTCAGTCGTGGAAGTCACGGCTCGAACGGTCGCGAGCCGCTTCCTTCTTCGTCCCGACCGGAAGACCAACGAGCTCGTGCTTGGGGTGATAGGGCGCGCGCAACACCTGTACGGCGTGCGCATCATCGCTCTCACAGTGATGAGCAATCATCTGCACGCCCTCGTTGAGGTCGACCATGCCGCGCAACTTGCTGCGTTCATGCAGCATGCCCTCGCCAATATCGCCAAGGAAGTCGGTCGTCATCACCGCTGGTTGGGACCCTTCTGGTCCAGACGCTATCGAGCCATCGTTGTCGCGGACGCGGCCAGCCAGAGCGCGCGCCTTCGCTACGTCCTGTGCCAAGGACTCAAGGAAGGCCTAATCGACCGCGTCGATCGATGGCCCGGTGTTTCATCCTTCAAGGCGTTGACGACGGGGCAGGCATTGCATGGCGTCTGGCACGACCGCTCAGCCGAGTACGAGGCCAGGCGTCGAGGTATCAAACCTGAATCTGTCGAGACCAAGAGGACGTACCAGGTCCATCTTACAGTCTTGCCGGCGCTTGCTGGCGTTGAGACTGGGGAGTACCGCCGCTTCGTCCGCGACCTCGTTCGGGAGGAAGAGAACTCTACGGCAACCGGTCGCGCGGAGGCTGGCACGCGCCGGGTCCTCGGCGTTCGGCGCGTCCTCCAACAGCACCCACACAACACCCCACTGCTGAGCGACCACAGCCCTGCGCCTTTCGTGCACGCCACCTGTGGGATAGTACGGACGAGGTTTAGGGCTGCCTACGCCGCTTTCGTGGACGCGTTTACGTTGGCGGCCACAGCTCTCCGAGATGGGCAGACAGCCGACTTTCCGGAGGGGTCATTTCCGCCCTCTGCGCCGTTTGTCAAACCAGCGCCCACATAGCGCTGGTGGCGCGAGTTTAAACGGTCTCATTAGCGGGAACACCTGCGCGGTGTATCCGCTTCGCGCTGTTGCGAAACCCATCACGAACTTCGTGGCGCGCGGCCCCTCTGAAATCGTCGAGACGTCCCGCAATGCTACTACTGCGGACCGCGGGATCGGCGATACTCGTGCTCGCGCCAGATAGCGCGACCGACGACCGCTGGGGCGCCGCTCCGGGTCGAGTACTGTGGCACTTTCCTCCGCGCCGGAAGCTTCCTCGGGTCGGGCAGGGCACACCTTCGGACGCCTTCCTCGAACAACTTCTCCCCGGCGGGCACCTTTCGCCCCGGGCAGGGCACACCGACGTCTCTGGCACCTTTCGCTCCGGGCACCTTTCGCTCCGGCAGCACCTTTCGCTCCCGCAGCACCTTTCGCTCCCGCAGCACCTTTCGCTCCGGCAGCACCTTTCGCTCCGGCACCTTCGCTCCGGCACCTTTCGCTCCGGCACCTTTCGCTCCGGCACCTTTCGCCCCGGGCGATCGTTGGTCGTCCAACGTCAGCGCCGTTAACCCGCGCCCCAAGGAACTACGAGGTATAGAGCGACAGGGCAATGAGTCCGGATGAAAATAGCGCGTCCGAGGTTTCTATGGCGTAGCGGCGACCCGCGGACCCCCGCGACGTCACGCGGGCGGCGGCGGAGACGAGCAGCGGGTAACCGAGCGCCAGGAACGCGAGCAGGATGGCGTGGGGGAGGTCAATCCAACCAGGTCCCAGGTAGGATGCCGCCACCAGGCCTGTCCATGTCAACGAAGTCCACCAGACGGCCGTGATGCAGGTGGATGCGCCAAGACGTACGGGTAACGTGTTCACCCCGGCAGCCCCGTCTCCCACCCGGTCCTCCACATCGCAGAAGATCGAGTTGATACCGGCAGACAGCCCGTACCCGAACATCAGAAACCAAAAGGGGCGGCTCACCGCCAGCGACGCATTGATGCGGCGGCCATCGATCAGGGGCAACAGGAAGATAGAACTGGCCCAGGTAATGCCGATGGTGATGTTCTTGAGGAGCAGGACATCCTTCAGGCGCACCCAGGTCACCCCCCCTCTGGCAACCCAGGGGACCAACCGAAAGGAATACAGAATTCCAACCAGCAGGACCATTCCATAGGCGAGGTGCAACCTGCCCTTCACGCCCAACAACACAGCGCTCGTGCACAACGTCACAATGGCGACCGCCAACACCCTGCTCGTGTATCTCGCTTCCGCCGCAGCGCGTTCGGGCTTGTTGTGTTTGTCCTCCGGGCCGTCGCTCAAGCCATTCAGGCCATAGATGAGCAGCGCCAGGGCGCCCACCATCACCACCGGCAGAACTTGCAGACCGGCACCCAAATAGCTCTGGACAGAAATCACGCATGAGGCCGCGAGGACGGGCGTCAACAAGAGCGGAAACAGGGTGGCGACGGCTGATTTGGTTTGCGGCACAGTCCAGTTAAACCGCCAGTCCGGCGAAATGCGCAAAAAAATGCGGGCCCCAAAAATGCGGGCCCCAAGGGGTGGTGACGAAGCCAACAACCGGCCCCCGTGTCGCCCGGCCCCAGGTTTCCACACACTATGTAACACGCATTTTGACATTTTCGTCCTCCTCATGCGGTTTACCCCGTACCTTCCCGCCGGGTCCTCCCTCGGTTTTTTTCGACGTGTAGACTCGCACTAGACCTTTTCCGGTTTTGGTGTATTTCGACGTCCGAGCCCCCCTGTGAAACAGACAGACACTCGTGATCCGTCCTACTTCCACAAAGTCGTAGACTGCCAGTGGGCTTGCCCGGCCCACACCAATGTGCCCGAGTACATCCGGCTCATTGCGCAAGGCAGGTACACGGACGCCTACCTCGTCAACCGGCAGTCCAACGTGTTCCCCGGAATTCTGGGGCGCACCTGCGATCGCCCGTGCGAGCCGGCCTGCCGCCGCACGCGCGTCGATGGCGAGCCGGTGGCGATCTGCCGCCTCAAGCGCGTGGCGGCCGACTTGCGCGAGGACATCAGCGAGCACCTGCCGCACGCCCCCATCAAGCAGAACGGTAAGCGCATCGCCTGCATCGGCGCGGGTCCGGCCTCGCTGGCGGTGGCGAATGATCTCGCGCCGCTCGGCTACGAAGTGGTGATGTTCGAGAAGAGCGTCCGCGCCGGGGGCTTGATGCGCACCAACGTCCCCTCGTTTCGATTGCCTGAAAAGGTGCTGAACGAGGAGATCGACATGATCCTGAACATGGGCGTCGACATCCGCTACGGCACGCCCGTGTCCAGTCTCAACTCATTGCT
>JBDSME010000166.1:0-6184 GCA_039916065.1 Polyangia bacterium | reverse complement strand
AACCAGGTGGGCGTCAACCTGAACACCGCCTCGTATCACCTGCTCAGTCGCGTGTCGGGCATCGGCCCTGGTCTGGCACGCGCTATCGTGGACCGCCGCGCCAAGGACGGGTTGTTCCGGTCGCGGACGGAGCTGCTGGAGGTACCTCGCTTTTCGAAGAAGACCTTCGAGCAGGCGGCGGGATTCCTGCGCATCGCCGAGGGGACCCACCCGCTCGACAACACCGGCGTGCACCCGGAGCGGTATGGAGTGCTGGAACGGCTGGCGGCGCAGTTGAACGTCCCGGTGTCGGGGCTGCTGGGCGCGGGAGTGAAGCTGGTGAAGGAGGCGCGGGCGCTGAAGGAAGAGCTGGGCGCCTTCACCTTCGACGACATCGTCCGGGAGCTGGAGAAGCCCGGGCGCGACCCGCGCGACGGGTTCGTCGCTTTCGCCTATCGGCCCGACGTCCACAACTTGCAGGACTTGCGTCCCGGGATGATCTGTCCCGGCGTCGTAACCAACGTGACCAACTTCGGCGCCTTCGTGGACATCGGCGTTCATCAAGATGGGCTGGTTCACATCTCGCAACTGGCCGACACCTTCGTGAAGGATCCGCGCCAGGTGGTGAACGCCGGCGACCTCGTCTCGGTGCGCGTGCTGGAGGTCAACCTGGACAAGAAGCAGATCGCGCTCACCATGAAGGCGGAACGTGGCGAGGGGGGAGCTTCCACCTTCCGCGCTGGTGCCTCCGCCGCTGGGCCAGCGGAGCGCGAGCGCGGCGCGGGCGGCGGCGGTCGCGGCGGCCCCTCGCGTTCCGGCGGCGGACGTCCCCTTCCACCCGCACCAGCACCCTCGGCGCCGCACCAGCCCAGCAAGCCCTTCAACAATCCCTTCGCCGCCCTGGACAAGCTGCGCCGCCCCTGATCAAGCTCTCGGAGGACCCCCGGCAGGGCGCGACGCACGCTATATCAAAAGCCGTTTATCCTCGCCCCGCGCAGCGGGGAGAGGATAAAGGAGGATAAAGGTGAGGGGTGCACGCTGATTGCGCGCCGTCCCCTCACCCTCCGGCCTTACGGCCGTCGACCTCTCCCCACTTTCGTGGGGCGAGGTGAGGAACTCTCAGCCGCGGTTCGCGTCGCCCACGCCGCCATCGCCGGCGCTGGGCC
Source organism: Polyangia bacterium (assembly GCA_039916065.1). Classification (GTDB taxonomy): domain Bacteria; phylum Myxococcota_A; class Polyangia; order Fen-1088; family Fen-1088; genus FEN-1088. The sequence continues at coordinate 5,039 of JBDSME010000166.1, read as the reverse complement.
CGTCCGCCGCCGCTCCGGCATCGGGCGTGATCGGATCAGCCGCGCGCGGCGAGGTGACGACGCGCTGGCGGTTGAATTCCTTGTCCAGGAACTTTTCCCAGGTGAGGCTGCTCACCGACACGCTGGTGGCGGTGCGAGAGCCGATGAGGCGGCCAAACATCCCGTCGGTGGGCAGACTTTCGCCGTCCATGGAAACGAATGACATGACCGGCTGGTTGGGATCGAAGCCCATCGCGTAAAAACGACCCACCTTGAGGGGGATCTGCAAAGGCCCGCTGGTGGCCCACCCTTCGCAAGTGGCCATGTCGAGCTGCACATCAATGAGCTTGGTGAAGGGCGTGGTGCGCGAGGTCGCCTCCTGGATGGCGATGGTGAGGCGCGTCTGGGGCAACTCGCTGTGCAGGTAGATGTCCAGGCGTTCCAGGGTGGCGGGCGTGGTGATCTCGTAAATGTTCACCCGCCCCAGTGACGAGGCAGGCTTGGCAATCGCCGCATTCGGTCCAAACTCGTCGGTCCCCACCACTGTCCCGCCGTCGCCCAATGTGGGTGTCGGCCCGCCATCGACGGGCGCGCACTGCATCAGCGGCGCTTCACCGACGCCGTCGCTACTGCCTCCGTCCATTGTGGCGGCGCCGTCGCTCTTCTTGCATCCGACCGTGCCCGCCGCCACGACGACGGCAAGCGCCGCCAGCACGGGCCCATTCCTCCACATTCGTACTGGGAGATTGTCGTCCCCCTGCGTGCACCTGTCCAATGTAGGAGACACCTCGTCTGCTCGTGGCAATTCATTGAGAGGAACGCCGGAGCAAGGGTACCTGCGGCTTCTTTTCGGCGGTTGCTCAGTGGCGGCGCACGGACACAGCCAGGCGTGCCACGCTCTTCAAGACGTGGGGGACGCGCTTGATCAGATTGATTGACGGGGGGCGCTTCTCGCGCACGGTGAAGGGGATCTCCAGCACCTTTTTCCCCTCGCGGTGCGCGCGAATGACGAACTCACTGGCGAACACGTCGCGATCCAGCACGCAGCGGCGGGCCGTCTCCAGGATCGCCTCGCGGCGGAAGGCCTTCAGCCCGTGGGTGTCGGTCCCCGAATACTGGCACACGGCACGCAGCATGCCGTTGTACACGCGCGTGGCCAGACGCCGCACCAGCGGTCGTTGGTCGTTGGACCCCACCATGGCCTTGGAACCCACCACCAGATCGGTGTCGCTCCGCTCCAGCAGGGCCAGGGCGCGGGCGTAAAACTCCGTGTCGCACAGGTCGATCTCATCGCAGATCACGAACGTGCCGCGCGCCTCCAGGATGCCCGTCTTCATGGCCAGACCGTAGTTGGGCTGGCCAATGGACAGCATGCGCACCTGGGCATGGTCGGCCTGCATCTGCTTGCCGATCTCCACCGTGCGATCCCGCGAGCCGTTCTCACACAACAAGATCTCGTAGGTCCAGCCGAACGGCTTCAACTTCTGCTGCAGCTCCAGCACCGATCCCTGCAGGATTCCCTCCTCGTTGTACACGGGGATGACGATGGACACGTGCGGTGGCGCCGCGCTCTGTACGGCGAGGGGACTGGGGGTGGCGACCGGGGCGGGCATTTCAGGTTCCGTTCTTTCTGTCCTTCGGCAGGGCATCAATGGTGGCGGCCACCTCGCGCCCGGCGATCACGCAGTCCTCCATGGCATTGTACGTCCAGGCGCCGTACCGGCCCCGAGGATAGATGCCGTTTGCCTCCAGGAAACGAAAAATCGCAGTGGTGCTGGCGTAATAGTGGTGGTCGAACACCACGTACGCGTACTGAATCTCCTGGGGTTCGGCGAACACCACGTCTTCGGGCCCCAGAATCGCGCCCGCCTCCTTCAAGGCCAGCAAGCTCTCGCGCACGCCATCCTCGGTGACCGGCGCGCGATCGGCCAGCTCCACGTAAAGCGACGCCCCGCCAGCGGGCGCCATCGACGGCATCGCGTTGGTGAAAATGCCCACCCGGTAAAAGGGATAACGGCGCTCCGGGACATAGATCCAGTGCCAGTCGGCCGGCGGCGAAGATCGGGTGGCCACGTTCAGGTAGCGCAAGGTGGTGCACCGCAGCCGTCCCGCGGCGGCCTCGATCTCGTGCGGCAGCCCGGGCATCCGGCGCAGCAGCTCGGGCAGCGGGATGGTGGCCACCAGCGCCCGGTATGGAATTCGGTCGCCGCCCACCACCACCTCCCGGCGCTGCCAGTCGACGCTGTCCGGACTGGTCCCGGTGTGGACCTGGCCCGCCGGCATGTTCATGCGCGTCTGCAAGGCCCGGGTGAAGGTCTCGATCCCCCCCTGCTTCGGATACAGAAAACTGACGTTGTAGCCAAGCTCGGGCGGCCCGGCGCCAACCGCGCCCGCGATCACCTGCTCCAGGTTGGGTAAAGGGACGAAGCGCGAACACCAATCGGCGGTGATCTCGCGCGGCGAAACTCCCCACAGGCGCTCGTTGTAGGGGATCATGAAGTGCCTGGAGATGCCGGCGCCAAAGTGGCGCAGGCAGTATTCCTCGAAGTTCGTGGGACCAGCTGACGGGCCAGCGCCGTGCTGGGCGTGCTCCGCGCGCTGCGCCTCCGCCAGCCGTGCCTCCACCACCCCCATCAAGCAGTCCTTGATCACCTCGGCGGGCAGGCCGTGCAGGTTGGCCTGGTAGGGGTAGCGCGTGAGCACCCCGTGGGAAAAAATGCGCGCCTTTCGCGCCACCGGCTGCATCTGGTCGGGCAGCAACTCGTCGACCATCTGCTTGATCGCGGGATCCCGCAGGTGCAACCAGTGCCCGGTCTTGTCGAAGCGGTATCCGTCGCGCTCGTCGGTTCGCGCGTGCCCGCCCAGACGCGCCTCCTTTTCCAGCAACACCCAGGGTGAACGCAGGTGGACGGCAGCGGAGATTCCCGTCAGGCCGCCGCCCAGGATCACGGTTGTGCGCGCATCGCCTGTCACTAACGCGCCTTCGGCCCTCGCGGGAATAGCTGCCTTGGAAGGTAAGGGCAAAGCTCCGCGGCGGGGATTTTCCTCCAGTTTCGCGTGCGAGCGTAACCCGGCTTTGCCGGGTGAAGCGAGGGGGGACCGGGGGCATGTGAGCGGCAGCGAACCATGCCCCCGTAAGATGCCAGGGCTGGCCCTCCCGCGGACCCACCCGCTTGCCGGCAATCCGACGCTGGCCGGCGCGGCAAAGCCGCGCCTCCCGGTGCTTGGACCGGTCCTTCCGTCGCCTGAAAACTTGCTTCATTCGTCAACGTCTTGATCGAGTAAGGCATCTAGTGCCTCGCCTTTACCATGGAATTCCCGCTCAAAGGTGGGCGGCCGCCTGGCTCCCGCGAGTGGCGAAGGCGTTGCGCTCTGGCGGGCATGGCGGCGGGCCGGCACAATGGGGGCTTGGACCGCCGTCCGCCCGATCACTCCACCGGCCCGACGCGCGACGGCCGCCTCGACGCGCCGCCGCGCACGGCCAGCGATTTCCTGGAGCGGGTGAAGGAGCTCGATTTCGAGCACCGCGGACACGAACGAGGCGTGGCGCGCGTGACCATGTCGTTGGGGTTCCTGCGGGCCGCCTGGCGGCGCTGGTGGACGCCCACCCGTCCCGCAACCGCCGCGCCGGTGCCCCATCCGCCGCCGGGTGCCGTGGCGCTGACGTTCGTGGGGCACGCCACCGTCATGATCACCACGCCGGCGGCGCGGGTGTTGACCGATCCGTTGCTGGAAAATTCCCTTTGTGGGCTTCGCCGGGTGCGCGCCGCGGCCGCGGACGACAATGATCTGGCCGACGTGACCCTGGTGCTGATCTCGCACGCCCACCGCGACCACCTCTCCCGCCCCAGCCTGGCCCGCCTGCCGCGTCGGGCGACCATCGTGGTGCCACCGCGCTGCGCGCCACTGGTGCGCGATCTCGGCTTCAACCTGGTTGTGGAGCTGGAACCCGGCCAGAAGCTCCCCTTCGCCGATCTGGAGGTGCTCAGCGTGCCAGCGCGCCACTCTGGAAAGCGGAGCGTTTTCGACCGACACCGGCGCGCCGCCAGCGGCTACATCATCCGAACGCAGGAGCGCGTGGTCTACTTCGCCGGCGATACCGGCTACTTTTCGGGCCTGGCGGAGATTGGACGGAGTTTCGCCCCCGACGTCGCCCTGCTTCCCATCGGCGGCTATCAACCCGCGCCGTTCCGTCGCGAGCACCTCTCGCCGCTCGACGCGCTTTACGCCTTCCAGGACCTGCGCGCCCGCATCTTCATCCCCATCACCTACGGATCGTTCGAGCTCGGCTACGAACCCATCGACGAGCCGCTGCGGTGGCTCCGCGCGTTGGCGCAGGAACGCGAACGCTCCTTCTCTCCCACCATCCTCGACCACGGCCAAACCTGTCTGCTCCGCGGCACCGCCACCGCGACGGGCAAATCGATTGACGGGTGACCGGTGACACCTTCCCTCGGCCCCCGCGCGCCTCCTCTTTCTAGGTCCGGCGCGGGCGTATAGAGTCGCGTTTCCGTGGACAAACTTCGTCGCGTGCCCGCGTGGGCCTGGGTTCTGCTCTTTTCGGTGCTGCTCTGCCTGCCGGGGCTGGGCGGCTTCGGGTTGTGGGAGCCCTGGGAGCTGAACGTGGCGGAGCGAGCGCGCCGCATGGCCCAGTCCGACGGCCCGGATGGTCTGTCCTTCGCGTCGGTGATCCAGGCAGCGGCGCGCGGTGAGCTGGGCGCCGCCCTGCAGGCGGTGGGCGTCCGCATCTTTGGCCCAAGCGAGCTGGGAGCGCGGCTGTTCGGCGCGCTTTCGGGCGTGGGTGCTCTGATGGCCGTGTACTGGGCCGCGGTGGGGCTGTTCAGACGGCGCGCCGCCGTGCTGGCGGTGCTGGCGCTGGGGACCATGCCGCTGTTCGCGCTGTCCGCGCGACAGGTCACCTCGGACATGCCCCTGGTGGCGGCCCTGGCCCTGACCATCGGCGGCATGGGGCGCTGGACCTGGCCCGCCGACGGGAGCCGCCGTTCGGCCCATCTGGCGGCCGGCGTGGCGGGGCTGCTGCTGGGTTATGCCGCCGGCGG
>JBDSME010000165.1:0-7880 GCA_039916065.1 Polyangia bacterium | reverse complement strand
GGGTTCGAGGATCGGCCGACCGGCGTTCAGTACTTCGTGAAGGCGCTGAAGATCCGTCCCGACATCGAGCTGACGCAGGCGCTTGCCACCGCCAGCGCGAAGAGCGCCTTCGATGAGGCCAAGGGGGTGGCGAAAGGAGGACCTGCGGCGGCGGTGGCCGCTGGTCCGGGGGCCAAGGATGCCGCCACGAAACAACCTGTGGCAAAGGATAAGGAGCCGTCGGACAAGGGGCCGCCAGCCGCAGCCAAGGACAACGCCACCAAACAGGCAGCCGCGCCCGCAAATGACAAGGCAGAAGAGAAGCCGGCGCCCAAGTTGACGGCCACCGAGAAGCGGAAGGCGGCGGAGGCGGCCCAGCGCGCGGCGGCCGAGGACAAGAAGAAGGCGGCGGCGGAGGAGAAACGCGCCGCTGCCGAGGCGCGGCTGGCCGCCGCCGAAGAAAAGAAGGCGGCCGCGGAGGAAAAGAAGAAGGCAGCCGCCGACGCACGCCAAGCCGCCATCGACAAGAAGAAGGCCGCTGCCGAGGCGCGGCTGGCCGCCATCGAGGAAAAGAAGAAGGCAGCCGCCGACGCGCGCCAAGCCGCCATCGACAAGAAGAAGGCCGCTGCCGAAGACAAGAAGAAGGCCGCTGAAGCGGCGAGGCACCCCGCCGCACCGGCCAAGCAGGCCGCCGAACCGGCGAAGCAGACTCCCGAAGCGACAAAGCAGGGCCCCGAACCCGCCAAGCAGGCCGCGGTTGACGACAAGGGCGCCGCCAAGGAGAAGCTGCAGAGCGAGAAGGCCGACAAGGAAAAACAGGTCGCGGACACCAAAGCCGCGGTCGATCAGAGCCAGAAAGATGCCAAGGAAAAGGAAAAGCAGGCGCAAGCGCAAGCACTTGCGGAAAGGGACAAGCTGACCAAGGAACTGGCGCAGCTCAAGGACAGCGAAGCCAAGGAGCGCACCGCAAAGGAAAAGCTGCAGGCGGAGAAGGCCGACAAGGAAAAGCAGCTCGCCGAAGCCAAGGCTGCGCTCCAGCAGCTACAGAAAGAAAAGGCGGAGCAGGAAAAGCAGCTCGCCGAGAGCGGCGCCCGCGAGAAGAAGGAGCGCGAGGCCAAGGAGAAGCTCGACAAGGAGAGATTGCTTGCGGAGACCCGTGAGAAAGAGCACCAGGCGCAGCTGGAGGGAGAGCGCCAGGAACGGGAGAAGCGCGCCGCCGGCCCGGACCTGCCTGCGCACATCCCGGAGCCACTCTACTGCGCGGTGCCCGACGAGGCCCAGTCTGGGATTGAGTTGTTCGTGCACTGCGCGCCGCGGTCCGACGTCAAGGCCAAGGTGATTGCCCTTTACTACCGGCAGAGCGGGGCCGTGCACTACAACTCGCTCAGCATGGAGCCAGCCAAGAAGGGATGGCACATGGCGGTGATCCCCGCCGACAACGTGATGGGCAAGGTGTTGCAATACTACGTGGAGGCACGAGACGTTCGCGGCGGCCTGGTGGCCGCCACGGGTAAGGCCAACTCACCCAACATCCTCAGCCTCCGCTCGACCCCGGTCGTGCCCCCGAAAGCGGGTGCCATCTCCCCTTCTTTAGCGAAGGCCGCGGGCCGCGCCGCGCCCCGCAAGTCCCACTAAACGCTCGCGCCCCCGGCTTTCGCGCCTAGCCGATGAAACTGTCGTGGTAGCCGCGGTCCTCCACCGCGCTGGCCAGGACGGTGGGGCGGAGGGGGGCGGAGCAGTCCAGCATCACGGCGATCTCGTCGGTGTTGGTCTTTCCTGAGTGCGTCTCGTAGGCGCCCGGGTGTGGTCCATGAGGGATGCCCGCCGGGTGTAGGGAGATGCTGCCCTCGCCGACTCCGTGGCGCGAACCGAAGGCGTCGTTGGCGTAGAAGAGCACCTCATCGATGTCCACCGAGGCGTGAGGGTAGGGGCAAGGGTTCGCCTGCTGGTGGAAGTCGAGCGGCCGCGGCACGAAGCTGCAGATCAGGGCGCCGCCTGCCTCGAAGGTCGCGTGCACGGGCGGCGGCAGGTGGATCTGACCCACGCGCGGCTGAAACGCCAGGATGGGGAAGGCGAAGGGATAAACCGTTCCGTCCCAACCCACCACATCCAGCGGCGCGTGAGCGAACTCGAAGCCGAAGAATTCGTCGCCCCGCTTCACCACCACAGTCCGCAACCGCTCGTCCACGGGCCCCGCCAGCACCGGTCGTCGAAAATCGCGGTGCGAGTAAGGTGCGTCCATGCGCAGTTGCCCCACGGCGTTTCGATAGTGCGACGGCAGCGCCAGCCCCCCCTTGCATTCCATGGACATCCACCCTTGCGGCACCCCGGCATCCGGCACCAGGCGGTGCACGGTGCCCTTGGGAACACACAGGTAATCCCCTTGCTGGTACCGCAGGTCTCCGAATACGGAGCGCAGCAAGCCTGCTCCGCGCAAGATGAAGTACAGATCGTCGGCGTCGCTGTTGGCGAAGTAGACCGGATCTTCGACGCTCGGCTGACAGAACCCGATCACCACCTGGTCGTTGAACAACAGGGGCACGCGCGAGGCAAGCGGTGGACCGCCGCCTCCCTCACGGTGATCCGCCGTGAGCTGCAGGCAACGGTAGTGCCGCCGTCGCAGGGGCTGCCCCGTCACGGCCGGCGCCACCGAAGTACCCACCCCCATTTGCGGAATCCTCGCACCCGCATCCGGTGTCCCGAACCGGTAGGGCGCCTCCACGGCCCGCCCTTCGTGGGGACGATGCTGGTGGTACAGTATGGAAAACGGACCCTCGAATCCCCCGCGGGTCAGGCACTCTTCATAGCGCAATTCACCCGCCGCCGACCTGAAGAAGGTATGAGGCTTGGCAGGAATGTCCCCACGAACGATGCGGTCGAGCATGCTGCCGGCCCGTCCTTCAGGCCTTTCCCTGCGCGACCTGATCGCGCTCGATGCTCTCGAACAGCGCACGGAAGTTTCCCGCGCCGAATCCGGAGTCGCCGCAGCGCTGGATGAGCTCGTAAAAAAACGGTCCAGCCTCGGCGTTGCCGTACAGGCGCGCCGCGTCCTTGAGGAATATCTGCAGCAGGTACCGCCCCGGACCATCGCCGTCGACCAGGATTTCCAGTTGTTCCAGGTCAGACAGCGATTCGGCGAGCTGTCCGATGCGCAAGGTGCGCAAGCGTTGCGGCAGAGCCGCGAAGTACGTTGGCGGCGTGGCCATGAATTCGATGCCCCGCTGGCGCAGGCCGCGTACCGCGTTCACCACGTCGCCCACCGCCAGGGCCACGTGCTGGACGCCGTCGCCACGATTTTCCTCGTGGAAGATGTGAATTTGCGACGCGCGGAAACTCGGCCGCCGCGGCTCGTTGTTTGCAAACTTGACCCCACTTTCGGGATCCCACATCACCACCGACTTCAGCCCCGACCCTTCGTGATTCTCGCGGCGCTCCACCTCATCGGTGTGAAAGGCGATGTCCCAGAACCGCTTGAAGCCCAGCACGTGCTCCATCCACAGCAGCGCCGGCGCCAGGGTTTCGAAATTCGCGGTCACATGATCGAACTGCAAAAATCCCAAGCTGTTGCCCGGGCTGTTGTGGGGGGCGCTGTTCGGCGCCCGCACATCGAACCCCGGATACAACGGAAACTTCCCCTCGCGCTCCACGAACCGGAACGTGGTGTCGCCGAACGGCGTGGTTATGGCGAACGTCTTGAATCGTCCCTGTGGCCCATCGGTGCTCACCACGTCGCCGGTGGGGGTGCCGCCGCGGACCTCCAGCAGCGATAGGGTATGCTGGATGTCGTCCACCTCGAAGACCAGGCTGCCCACGCCGGCCGGGTGCCGTTGAAGGTAACGATATGCGCGACCACGCGCGCCTCCGCCTCCCTCTTGGCCCGCCGGGGTGGAGCAGATCACGCGACAGAGACCCGCTTCGAACACCAACGATCGCTGCCCCCCGCGCGCTGTCAGCTCATCGCCGCTGCCGCCCGTCTCCAGGAAGTCGAGTCCCGAGGTGTAGAACCTGCGGCTCCGGTCCAGATCGTGGACGAAGTAATGGATGGCCTCCAGGCGGCGAATGCCCAATGACGTTGTATTCGTCATCTACTTAATGTAGCCGTGGGACGGCGAGGCTCAAGGTGAAGGTGAAGGTCAAGGTCAAGCCGGGCCCTTCTCCGCGTCTGGCTGGGCGTCGGCGTGGGCTTGCCGAAACGCTGGCAGGGCCGCGCACGCCGCTTCCACCCGCGCCAGCGTCGGAAAAAGGGAAGCAGGCCCGTTCTGAATCTCGACGCCCAGCCTCCGCGCCGCATAAAGCTGTGGGACCAGCATGATGTCCGCGAGGGTGGGACTGTCTCCGACCAAGAACTTCCCTCCGCCACCGCGGGCGTAACGCTCAAGGGCATTCAGGCCGGAGGTGATGAATTCCCGGGCCACCGGTATCGGCTCGATCCCATGGCTCCGCAACGTCTGTTGCAGACGCAAATTCTGGAACGGTTGCATCCCCGAATTGATGATCTCCACCAGCCGCCGCGTCCGGGCCCGGGCCAGGGGGTCCGCGGGCAACAGCGGTGGATGGGGCGCCGGATAGGTTTCTTCCAGGTACTCCAAAATCGCCACCGACTGAGTCAGCAGGATTGGTTGCCCCCCCTCCGTCTGCTCCAGCTCCAGAACAGGGACCTGTCCCAGCGGGTTCCGCGCCAAAAATGGGGGCAGATGCTGCTCGCCCCCGTCTCGAACAAGGTGAACGGGAACGATCTCGCACTCGATCCCCTTGCAGGCCAGAGCGATCCGGACGCGCCAGGCGGAGCTGCTGCGCCAGTAGCTGTACAGCTTCAACCCGCGCTCGCCTTCGGCGTGACCGGGACGTATTCCTGGACGCGTTGGTCGATGGCACCAAACACGCTGCGCCCCGCCTCGTCGAAGGCCTCGATACGGATGGTGTCGCCCGATCGCATGTACCCCGTTCGCACCGCGCCCTGTTCGATGGTCTCGATCGTACGTCGCTCCACCAGGCAGGAGATGCCGCGCGCTCGATCGCTGTTGGAAACGGTGCCGCTCCCCAGGATCGTTCCCGCAGTGAGGGCCCGGGAACGGGTCACATGCGCCAGCAAGTCGAAAAACGAAAAGTGCATCTCCGGGCCGGTCTCCACGTCGCCTACCACCTCGCCGTTGTAGGTGGACCGCAGGCGCAGGTAGGCGCGGCCGTCGCGATAGGCATCGCCCAGCTCGTCGGGGGTGACCGCAAGCGGCGAAAAAGCGGTGGCGGGTTTTGACACCAGAAACCCGAACCCCTTGGCCAGTTCGGCCGGAACCAGGTTCCGGTAGGTGACATCGTTGGCGAGCATGAGCAGCTTCACATGCTGGGCTGCCTCCCGAGCGGGCGTCCCCAGCGGGACATCTCCCAGCACCGCACAGATCTCCGCCTCGAAATCAAGGCCCCAGGCCAGGTCGGGCGACATCAAAACGTCGGTGGCGCCCAGCAGCACCCCGGACGCCCCCTGATACACCAACGGATCGGTCTCCAGCCCTTCCGGGGGGCTCACGCCGCGGGCCTTGCGGACCAGCCGAATGTGATTGAGGTACGCGGACCCATCGATCCACTCATAAGCACGAGGAAGGGGAGCCGCCACCGCGCCGGGGTCGAACGGCTCCGTGGGTACAGCGCCGCGCTCCAGCGCCAGGGCCAGATCGCGAAGGTGGGGCTCGGCGCGGTCCCAATCGTCAAGGGCGCCTTGCAGGGTGAGGAAAGAAGACATGTCTTTGCCCTGTCCGTGGGCGCGCGTGAAACGTTCCCCAGCCCTGTCGACGACTATCAAGCTCCCGTCGCGGGAACCATCGCGCAGCGTGGCCAGCCGCATCACGACAATTCTATCAGAACGGGGCGGGTCGGGCGTGATTGGTCCCCGGGCGCTATCTTTTGCTGGTGAGGGACGTAAGCGCGAAGGTCGTGCCCGCGCACCTGCGCCGCTTCGTGGTGGAGCAGGATTATGACCAGTACAACGCCGTCGATCAGGCAGTCTGGCGGTTCGTCCTGCTGCAGACCTACGGGCGGCTGCTGGAGACTGCGCACCCCACCTACCGAAACGGACTGGCCGCGACAGGCATTTCGGTCGACCACATCCCCCGTATCTCCGAGATGAACGAGCGGCTCTCTCGATTCGGATGGGCTGCCGTCTGCGTCGACGGCTTCATTCCGCCGCGCGCCTTCCAGGAATTTCAGGCGCACGGGATCCTTCCCATCGCCGCCGACATCCGCAGCCGGCAACACCTGGCCTACACGCCGGCACCGGACATCATTCACGAAGCGGCGGGGCACGCTCCCATTCTGCCCGATCCTGTCTACGCGCGATTCTTGCGGCGCATCGGCGAACTGGGCGCGCAGGCCTTCACGGTTCCCGAGGAAGACAGGGTGTTCCAGGCCATTCATGACCTATCCCAGGTCAAGGAAGCTCCGGGTTGCGACGCGGCGACGGTGTCACGCGCCGAGGTAGAGGTGCACGCGGCTATTGCTTCAGTGCACCAGACCAGCGAGGCGGCGCGGCTGTCCCGCCTCTACTGGTGGACCGCCGAGTACGGCCTGGTGGGCGGCGCGGACGACTACAAGATCTACGGCGCCGGACTGCTCTCCTCGCTGGGCGAGAGCCACTCCTGCCACCATCCTTCCGTACGCAAGATCCCTCTGACAGCGGCGTGCATGGACGTCGCCTACGACATCACCCAAACCCAGCCGCAACTGTTCGTGGCGTCGTCCTTCGAGGAACTGCACGAGGTGCTGGACCAGGCGGAACGCCAGCTGACCCGCGAGCGGGGTGGGGGGGCGGCCCTGCAACGGGCGGTGAACAGCCGGGACGTTGCCAGCATACGCTTTTCGTCTGGTGCCTGGGCAATTGGAACCGTCCGTGCCGCCGGCCCCAGCATGGACCGTCCGGCATGGTTGGAGTTCCATGGCCCGGTGGCATTCGCCCGGGGCGGCAAGATTCACCCGGCCCAGAAGCACCTCGGCGCGGTCATGGGGCAGTCGCTGCTGCTGCCAACCGGCAGGCTGGCGGAGGGGCGCGACCTGGGATCGTTGACGGATGCGGAGTTGGACGCCCGAGGAGGCGAGGGGGCAGGGGAGGGCAACCACCGCAGCGGGCGCGTCGGCGACCACCACCGGTTCAATTTCGCGTCCGGCGCGCTCGTCGAAGGCCGCCTTGACCGCCGCGTCCGTGACGAGGCGGGACGACTGATGCATGTCGAGTTGTCGAATGTGGTCCTGAGCGTACCCGGGCGCCCGCCGGTCGCCCTCCCGCACTACGCATTGCTGGCGGCAGGTGAGCTGGAGAGCGCGCGAGCCGGCGCGATCGATCCATCTTTCTACCCGGAGACGGACTTCGGTCATCAACGGGTACCCCGGCCGCGGCTCCTGGAACTGAGCGAGCAGCGACTGCTGTTCCTGTACCGCCAGGCCCAGACCGCAGGGGCAGGGGCAGCGGCAGGGGCAGTGTGGAAGTCCTCCGATCTCCGCGCCGTCCACGACGTATTGGCCGGCGCGTATCCCCAGGAATGGCTGCTGCGCTGGAATATTCTGGAGAGCCTTTACAAGACCGGCGCTCCCAGCGAGGTGACGCGACCCCTCTACCAGGAACTGGAGCACCTGGAGGAGGTCTTCCAGAATCGCGAGCCGATAGCGTCGGGGCTACGCTACCTATCCAACCAGCAGATAAGAAACGGTGGTCGTGGTTGACGTGATCGTTGCGATCCGCCAATCTGCGCGGTGTGCGTACCCTGACTGGCATCCAGCCCTCGGGTAGGCTGCACGTTGGCAACTACTTCGGGGCGATGCGGCCCGCCATCGACGCGCAAAGCCGCGGCGAATGCTTTTTTTTCATCGCCGATTACCACTCGATGACGTCGTTGCTCGATCCGGCTGAGCGTCGG
>JBDSME010000164.1:0-4990 GCA_039916065.1 Polyangia bacterium | reverse complement strand
CGACGAGAGAGGCGGCGGTGATCGTTGAACACGGCGTGGTGGTGGCGATCGACAGCCCCGTGGTTCCAGCGCGCCTGCCGCCCCGGTGCCTGGACGCCGCGTTTGTCGCTCCCGGCTTCGTGGACTTGCAGGTGAACGGTGGCTTCGGCTGGGAGGTGGGCGGCGATCCCGGAGCGCTACGTGCGCTGGCGCAGCGCCTGCCCGCGACCGGCGTGACGACATTCTTGCCCACGTTGATCAGCGCGCGAGAGGAGGACTACCGGCGCGCCTTCGCGGCGTTTCGGGCCGCCGGCGCCGCTGCCGCGTCTGGGACCGGGGCTGACAGTCATCTTGTCGGGGCGCGCATGGCCGGGATGCACCTTGAAGGTCCGCTGCTGGCGGTCGCGCGTGCGGGCGCGCACGAGACTGCGCCCATCGAAGCTGCCACGGCGGTGATGCTGGAACGGCTGGTCGATCCGCTGGTCGTGCGGTTGGTGACGCTGGCGCCCGAGCGCGCCGGGGCCATGGCGCTCATCGTGGCGCTGAAGGCGCGCGGGGTGCTGACCTCGCTCGGTCATACGGATGCCCCGTTCGACACCTTCATCCAGGGCGTGGACGCGGGCGCCACCCTGGCCACCCATCTCTTCAACGCCATGTCGCCGTTTCACCATCGATATCCCGGCGCGACGGGAGCCGCCCTGATCGACGATCGGCTCACGGCGCTGCTGATCGCCGACGGCGTGCATTGCCATCCCGCCGCCTTCAGCCTGGCGGCCCGGGTGAAGGGGCCGGAGAGGCTGGCCCTGGTCACTGATGCTATCGCCGCGGCAGGCTTGCCCCCGGGACCTTCCACTCTGGCGGGCCGTCCTGTCGTGGTGACCGAGACGTCGGCGCGGCTGGTGGCCGCCGGAACCGAGGCAAGTCCGCTGGCAAGTCCGCTGGCAAGTCCGCTGGCAGGTCCGCTGGCGGGATCCATCCTGACCATGGACCGCGCCGTGCGCAACGCCGTCACCTTCGCGGGAGTACCGGCCGCCACCGCGCTGTCGTGGGCCAGTCACGTTCCCGCGCGCGCCGTCGGCCTGGCGCCAGCTGGCCGTCTTGCTGTGGGGGATCCCGCCGACATCGTGCTGCTCGATGAGCGACTGTTCGTGGTGTCGACCATCATCGGGGGCGTGCTGGCGCATTCCAGTGCCGCTGACGAAGCCCACGCCCGCGCACTGCTGGACTGACGGCGATGCGAGATCACCACGGCGGCGAGGTATCGCGACAAAGCGGCACCGCGAGTCCGGGCGCGAAGTTCGAGCGGGAGATCCATGAACAGCCCGGGTGCCTGGCCCGACTGCTTGCCGACGGGCGTGGCGCCGTCGAGGAGATCGCCGCGGCGGTGCGCCGATTCGCACCGGCATTCGTGGTGACCGCAGCGCGCGGGAGCTCCGACAACGCCGCCCGCTATGCCAAGTACCTTTTCGGCGTACACAACCGGCTGGTGGTCAGTCTGGGGGCGCCGTCCCTGGTCACGCTCTACCGGGCACAACCGGCCCTGGACCGAGCGCTGATCGTGGGCATCAGCCAATCGGGTGAATCACCCGACATCATCGCCTTGCTCGAGGAGGGCCGGCGGCAGGGCGGCCTCACGGTGGCCTTGACGAATTCACCAGCGTCCCCCCTCGCGCAGGCGGCGGAGTATGTGCTGGATCTGCGGGCCGGCGCGGAAGAGTCCGTGGTGGCCAGCAAGAGCTACACCTGCCAGCTCATGGGTCTGGCGATGCTGAGCGCGGCCCTGGAGCAGCAGCAGCCGGCACGGTGGCGGGACCTGGACGCAGTTCCGGATGCCGTCCGTCGTACCCTGGAGCTGAACCGCGAGGAGGTACCTTCGTCGGCTAGGCCGCGGGAGCTGCTGGCAGCAGAGCGCATGTTGGTGATGGGCCGCGGTTTCAACTTCTGCACCACCTTCGAGGTGGCGTTGAAGTTGAAGGAGACCGCCTACGTCATGGCGGAACCCTATGCCACCCCCGATCTGTTCCACGGCCCCCTGGCCATGCTACAGCCGGGATTTCCGGCGCTGGTGATCGCCCCGCGTGGGGCTACCCTGCCTTCCACACTCGAGGCTCTCGAGATTCTGGAGGGACGAGGCGCGCACATCCTGGCACTCTCGGATGACGAAGCCGTGCTGAACCGCGCCGGAACACGGGTGCGGCTACCCTTCGTCGCCGGAGTTCCCGAATGGCTATCGCCCCTGGTGGCGGTGCTCCCCGGTCAGCTGTGCGCCCTGCGCCTGGCGCGGGCACGCGGCCTCGACCCCGATCACCCGCGCGGCCTCACCAAGGTGACGAAGACCAGGTAAGGAAATAACAGCGGGAAATAACAGCGGGAACCAATCAGCAGGAAGTAGTCAACAGGGACGTACGTAAGTAGCTCCCGGCGCCCCCCCCTCCCCCCGGCCGGAGGCCAACTTCCGCTGGCCTCCGACCCCCCTTCGCCCCCCAGGTCCCCCTAAATCTGCGTCCCCCACCCCTCCCCGCCCAAGCTACCCAGTAACCCCACACGATGAAGGTAGCGGATGATCGGAGAAGACTCCGTTTCGGATCGAAACATTCTTCGTAACAACCGTGTGGCAGCTGGCCTGTCGCTCCCGCGCGCCAGTGATCGCGGCAACGTCCAGATTTCCAGCGATCTACGCGAGGACGGCGGTGGAATAGGCCCGCGCGTCATCCAGAGTTCCAAGGGTATCGGACCAACCCAACAGCGCTCGGTCGATACCCTCAAATTTTGACACTAAAATTTTGCGATTTCGTCACCAAGAGTTGGGTTGACTTTTGGCTGTCGCATGGGGCGGGCGGCATGTTACGTAAGGCCGGCATGTTTTCGCTGCAGAAGCTCTTCGGGAAGGACGAGCAGTTCCTGGATCTGTTGGAAGCGTCGGCGGAGGAATGCCGTGCCAGCGTCCAGGCGCTGGAGCACATCCTGAGGCCAGGCGCCAAGCTGGGCCTGGACGAGTTCATTGACTCGCGGCGCAAGGGCAAGCGCGTCACCAACGAGATCGCCGAATTGCTGACCCGAACGTCGGTCACCGGTCTGGAACGCGAGGACATCGAATCCATCGCCAACTCGCTGTACAAGATCCCCAAGACCGCCGAGAAGTTCGCGGAGCGGTACATCATCTTCGCCGACCGCCTGCACGGCGTGGAGTGGCAAACCCACCTGACGCTGATGGAACAGGCGACCCAGACGGTCCTGGTCATGGTGCGCGAACTGCGCGCCAAGTCCCACCTGGAGAAGATCAAGGGTCAAAACGATGTCCTGCAGAAGGTCGAAGGTGACGCCGACGACCTGATGCTCGCCTCGCTGAAGGCGCTCTGCGCCGGCACGCCCGATCCCATCAAGGTGATCATCTTGAAGGATCTCTACGAACTGCTTGAGCAGCTCATAGATCGTTGCCGGGACACCGGCAACGTCATCTCGAACATCATCCTCAAGAACTACTAGAACACCGAACAGGCGAAGACCGATCCATGGATTCGCTCATCTTCCTGATCATCGTCCTGCTGGTGGTGCTGGGGTTCACCCTGACCAACGGCTTTCACGATGCCGCCAACGCCATCGCCACCGTCGTGTCGACCAAGGTGCTGACGCCCCGCCAGGCGGTGATCCTGGCCGCGGTCACCAATTTCATCGGAGCTCTGGGCGGCACCGCCGTCGCCAAGACGATCGGTGCCGGCATGGTCGATGCTCACTTCATCACCATTCACACGGTGTTCTGCGCCATGGTGGGGGGCATCATATGGAACCTGCTCACCTGGTACTACGGCATTCCCAGCTCGTCGAGCCACGCGTTGATCGGTGGACTGCTGGGGGCCGCGCTGGCGTCAGCCAAGAACAACTGGGACGTCATCCTGTGGTCGTACCCCAAGGTCGATCCCCACACGGGCCGGGTGACGATGGAGGGCATCTACCACAAGGTCATCATCCCGATGATATCGTCCCCCGTACTGGGGTTCGTGGCGGGGTTCCTGCTGATGGGGGTGCTGCTGGCCATCATCCGAAGCTGGCGGCCTATCTGGGTCAACCGCATTTTTGGCAAGGCGCAGCTGGTGAGCGCGTCGTACATGGGATGGGCGCATGGATTCGCTGACGGTCAGAAGACCATGGGCATCATGGCGCTGGCCTTGTTCGCCGCCAGCAGCTCTGTCGACTGGGATCATGCCCCCGCCGCATTGCAGTTCCTGCACACGCCCAAGTTCGAAATCGCGACCTGGGTGAAATGGACCTGCGGCAGCGCCATGGCCATCGGCACCTACGTCGGCGGTTGGCGCATCATCCACACACTGGGACACAAACTGGTCCGCATCAAACCCGTGCATGGGTTCGCCGCCGAGTGTACCGGCGCGACCATCCTGTTCATCGCTGGCGTGTTCGGGATGCCGGTCAGCACCACCCACGCCATCACCACCAGCATCATGGGCGTCGGATGCGCGCGCCGCTTCAGCGCCCTCAACTACAGCCTGGTGGAGCGCATCCTGTGGACGTGGCTGTTCACGATTCCGGCCACGTTCGGAATCGCGTATGTGCTGATGCGCCTTATGGCGGCGGCCGGCCTGGCCGGGTAACGCCGCAGACGTGGCGGCCAGCCACCGGAGCCCGACAACCCCACGGACGACGCGCCTTACGGGGCGTGTACCTCGGCGTGTCCAGGTATCCCACACCGCCACACCGCCACACCGCCACACCGCCACACCGCCGTGACGTTTCCGGAAACGCCGTCGGCCCGGAAACGGTTTATGCTTGAGAGGGGATGAGTCTCACCGCTCAAGATGCGTTGCGGGGGTGGCCGTGAAACGCGACGATTGGGCAGACCTGGCCAGGGATCTGGACTGGACTTTCTCCTATGTCGACGAGAAGGAGGCCTTCCCACCCACCATGAGCGGGACGCCGTGGTTGCCGACCGCCGCCTGGAAGGACTGGGATGAGCCCTACCGCACGACCTACTCCGAATACGTGTCCAACCAGGCAG
>JBDSME010000163.1:0-8165 GCA_039916065.1 Polyangia bacterium | reverse complement strand
GTCTCGAACGATCGTTGTGCGCGCCTTCAATTTCTCAAAGTCTCCCAAGGGCTCACCTGACAGCGGGCCAGCAATCGTAGGCCCTCGGGTCAGACCGTCGCAAGAAGATTGCTCAACCTGCGCAGGTGTGCGCGAGTTGAGCAGCACAACGTGCTGGGGAGCACCAAAGTGGGCCACCCCCAGCCGCCATCGGGACGGCTGCTGAAGCCCTGAATCGGCGGGCCGGCCGCCCGGGCGCCGACCATGAGGGGGGCAGGAAGCGTGAATGACGGGTGGAATAGCTCTTGCTGTTGACGACTGCGTCCAGGATTGGTCGGGACGGAAGGAAAGGAGCCAACCAAATGATCCAGCGGCAGGCTGCGCATAACACAGAATTCGTGGGCGAGCACGGGGATGACTACCTCGAGGAACTCCGAAACGACCATTTGGGGTTAGTGGGCGGTTCATCGGCCCTTGTCGGCTTGCGTGAACTCATCCGGCGGGTGGCGGTCTCGGCCCGTCCGGTGCTTGTTTCGGGCCCTACCGGCGCCGGTAAGTCCCTCGTCACTGACGCGATCTCGCGACTGAGCGGCCGGAGGCGTGACGGTGGAGCGGCTTCGCCAAGTTCGGACAGCGACGAAAATGTCCGAAACGGGACCGCGCTGGCGCGGGTGAACTGCCGGGCTGTTGACGAGAAGAGTCTGGAGCAGCTCCTCTTCGGGACGGAGGGCCAGCCTGGGCTGCTGGGGACAGCCGGCGACTCGTGCCTGGTGCTGGACGACGTCGACGCCCTGCCGGAGGGCATCCAGGCCAAGATGGTCCGTTTGCTCCAGTCGGGAAGTTTTCGTCCTATCGGGGCCTCCGCAGAACGGCGGGTATCCATCCGCGTACTGGCCGTGACCAGCCGATCGTTGCCCCGTTGCGTTCGGGAGAACACCTTCCGCGCGGACCTTCTCTACGAACTGGGGGTGCTGACGGTATCCGTTCCCGGCCTGGACGAGCACCGTGACGACATTCCGGCCCTGGTGAATCATTTTCTACGTCTGGAAGGCGCGCGGTTGCGGCTCTCCGGCGGGGCGCTGGACATCCTGGTGAACCGCGCCTGGCCGGGTGGCGTGCGCGAGCTGCGCAATCTGGTGGAAAGGGCCGTGTTGCAGACCCGCGGCCAGCTCGCCGACGGTGTGATCGGCGCGGAGGTCATCGAGGCGCTGTGTGCCCCAGAACCCATGGACGGCGCCATCGATCATTCGCTGGTCTTGCTTGCCGAACGGCTGCTGCACCTACCTGTCGGAAACAAGCTGGCGGCCGTGGAAGCGGCACTGCTGGAGTCCGCCATGCGCGCCTGCCGAGGCAACAAGAGCGCTGCTGCCCGGATGCTGGGGCTGCATCGCAAGGCCGTCGAGCGCAAGCTGGAGAAATACGAGGTCCGGTTTATTTCCGGGGGGGGGACCGTGACCGCCCTTTCCGAGGCGGTCGGCGGTCCGGCCCCGGAGCGGCCACGGCACGACGCCTCCGGTCCATCCGGTCCATCTTCGGTCAGCGATAGTGAAATTCTAGGTCGCCACGGACGAGAGGTGCTGCGCCTGCAGTCCTGATCGGGACATCCGATAAGCGATAAGCGATACGCAGAGGGACAGGGAGAGAGGGGGAGGAGGGGAGAGCGCGCGACGGCGGCACGGACGTCGGGGGGCGTTAGAGCCGCCGCCGCGCGCAAGGGGGGGATAAAGGAGGACTGCCCCAGCCTGACATTTCTTATAGCCGGCCGTTCTGATCGCGCCTGCGGTGATCGGGGCGGCCGGCTCTTACGCTAACGCGGCTTCGCCGCCTAACCCGTTTTCAGGCGACCGCAGCGCGGATCCAAGTACCGGGAGGCGCGGCTTTGCCGCGCCGGCGTCGCCGTCAACGGGGTGGGCCCGCGGGAGGGCGAGCCCTCCCGCGAGCGGCGAAGCCGCTCTAGCCGGTCAGGGATTCGCCGTCGGGGCCGCGCATAACCGGTGCGGGCAGGCCGATGGCGCGTAACTCTGGCTCGATCACGGCGCGATCGCCCACGATCACGATACCCAGCTTGTCGGGATCGAGATAGCGCGCTGCCAGGGTTCGCATCTCCGCGGC
Organism: Polyangia bacterium; assembly: GCA_039916065.1. Classification (GTDB taxonomy): domain Bacteria; phylum Myxococcota_A; class Polyangia; order Fen-1088; family Fen-1088; genus FEN-1088. The sequence continues at coordinate 6,074 of JBDSME010000163.1, read as the reverse complement.
GCCGGTAACGGCCGCCGCGTCGATGAAACGGCCTGGCTCGTCGATGGGCAATTCATACAGCCCCACCTCCGCGAAGGTCGCGGCGGTTCCCGACGATGTGGACAGAGCTTCGGCGGTGCGACCCAGCAGCGAAGCGCGGGCCTTGGTGATCTCGTCTGGCTCGATTTCGTCGGTGCTCATGCGACCGATCTCGATCAGGAAGTCGGTCACGGCGGCGGCGGTCATCTGGGTGAACACCGACGAGCGGGCCACGAAGGCCGACGGGCGGCGGTAGGTGCTGAAGCTGGAACCCGCGCCGTAGGTGTAGCCCTTCTTTTCGCGCAGGGTGAAGTTGAGACGGCTGGTGAAACTGCCGCCCAGAACCACATTCAGCATGGACAGCCCGGGGCGATCCGGCGCGTGCCGCCAGGACCCTGGTCCGATGACGCGGATGATGCTTTGCGGGGCTCCCGGACGATCGACCATCACCAGCCGCGGCAGCGGCGGCAACGGGGGCGTGGGCGGGGACGCTGGCAACGGCGCCGCCTTCCACGCGCCGAAGGCGTGCTCCAGGCGATCGCGCAGGGTGGCCGGATCGAAATCTCCAGCCAGGGCAATGATGGCGTTGTTGGGCCGCCAGAAGGTGTCGTGGCAGCGCTTGACGTCGTCGAGCTTCAGGGCCGCCACTGTCACTTCCATCCCGTCGACCGGACGGCCGTAGGGGTGCTGCGGGCCAAACAAGGTCATCGCCGCCACCAGTTCGGCCACGGATTCGGGTTGGTCACGGCGCTGCGCCAGCGCGGTGAGACGGTCGTGAACCACCCGCTCCCAGTCAGCCTGCTCGAGGCGCGGCCGCAGGATCACGTCCGAGGCGATGTCCAGCGCCGGCACGAACTCCTTCGTGGGGACCTGCAACGTAAGCTGCGATCCGTCGCGCCCCGTCCCCAGGTATAGATCGGCGCCCAGGCGTTCCAGCGATTCGGCGATCTCCAGGGACGACCGCGTGCCGGCACCTTCGTCCATCATCTCGGCGGTGAGCGAAGCCAGCCCCGCCCGGCCGGCCCCGTCGTGATCGGCGCCGGTGCGCAACACCAGGTTCAGCGAAACGATGGGCGCCACCTCGCGCCGGACCGCGATCACGTCGATGCCGTTGGAGAGACGGAAACAGAGGGGGGCTGGCGCGACCAACGGAGGCAGCGGCGCCACCACCGGAGCGGTGCGCATGTGGGACGGCGTGTCTTCGCTGCTCATCGTACGGGCCCCGAGATGTCATTGATGTCCACGGTCGTGGTCTCCTCGTCGTCGCCCCCGGCGATCGTCGGTTCCTCTTCACCCTCCGGTGGGTCGCCGTCGTCACCGGCACCGGGAGGGGAGCCGTCGGGCACGATCATCAACACCAGGTGGTGGGCCGCGCTCATCCGCGCGAAGGCGTCCTTCACCGAACTGGTAGTGATACGGGCGAAGCGCGCCATGTCCTGAGCCATGCCGCCGGGATCGCCCAGCAGCCGCTCGTAGTGGTTCAACAGATCGGCGCGCGTCTGCAGGTTGTCCAGGCTCTTGTAGAAGTCCGCGAAGTGGGAGTTGCGGGCGCGTTCCAGCTCCGCGTCGGTGGGCCCCTCGGCCGCGAACTGTTCGATCACCGCGCGGGTGGCCCCTTCAATCTCTTCCAGACCGTGGCCCGGTTTCGCCGTCACCCCCACCCCAAACAAGCTCCCCAGCATCAGCGAGCTCTGATAGGCCCAGGCGTCCTGGGCGATGCGCTGCTCGAACACCAGCGACTTGTAGAGGCGGCTGGATTTGCCACCGCCCAGAATCTGCGACGCCATGTCCAGATCAGCGTCACCTTCGGCGAACAGCGCTGGCGAATGCCATTCCAGGCGCAGGCGGGGCAGTTGCACCCGATCGGGGACGGTCCGCCGTTCCGTCGCCGCCAGCGGACGCACGGTGGCGGTCACGGGGGGCGGGGCCGGGCGCGCCGGCAACCAGCCGAAGTACTTGGTGACCAACCGCCGGGCTGCCGCCGGGTCGAAGTCGCCGGCCACCACCAGCGAAGCATTGGACGGACGGTAGAACCGATCGAAGAACGCGCGTACGTCGTCTACCGTGGCCGCTTCCAGATCGGCGTTCGAACCGATCACCGGCCAGTGATAAGGATGGGTGGGCTCATACATCGTCTCCGGGACGATCAGCTCGGCGCGCCCGTAAGGACGGTTCTCGTAGCTCTGCCGCCGCTCGTTCTGCACCACCTTGAGCTGGCGCTCCAGCTCCTCGGCGGTGATCACGCTGGGCAAGGTGGCCAGCCGATCGGCCTCCAGCCACAGAAAGGTCTCCAGCAGGTTGGCGGGACCGATCTCGTAATAGTTCGTGCGGTCGTTGCTGGTGGTGCCGTTGTTGTGGCCACCCCAGTTCTCCATGATGGAATCGAAGGCCGGGTAGGGTGCGTGAGCCGAACCCATGAACATGAGGTGTTCGAACAGGTGGGCGAAGCCGGTGCGGCCCGGCTGCTCGTCCTTCGACCCGACGTGGTACCAGAGATCAACGGCCACCAGGGGGCTGCTCTGATCGCGGTGGAGAATCACCCGCAATCCATTGTCCAACACGAATTTTTCGAAGGGGATATTCAGCATGGGGGCCTGGACAGTGCGTGCGGAGAACGTGAAACGTCGAGGGGGAAGGCGCGTGACGGAAGGTGAGCTAGTGGACTAGACTGCCAGTGAGCAGACGGCCCTTGGGGGCCTGAGGTTTAGCATTGTCCGAGCGCCAGCGAAACATCACTTGCCCATCTGGTCGCATTTCGCGGGTTGGCCGCTTTTGCCTCCCCATCACGACGATGATGGCGATAATGGCGATGCTGGCCACTCTCCTGGCCACGTCCTCGCGCGCTCGCGCCGATGGCGCCTTTCCGGCGTCGCTGTCGGTGCTATTGCCGCGCGATCGTCCGGCGGCGATAGTGCTGGCCACCAACTTTGGTCTGGTGTCGACGGAGGATGACGGCGCGACTTGGTCGTACACCTGTGAGACGGGACTGACGTTGATGGCGGTTGGAGGCGGCAGGTATGTGCTGGGCCCGCCCCCGCAAGACCGTACCTACGCCATCTCGGACGTGGGCGCTGTCTATACCGCCGACCGTGGTTGTACCTGGGCATCCGGCGGTGGGGCTCTGGTGTCTCTGCCTCCGCCCGCGCTCCCCCTTCCCTTCGACATCTTTCCCGATCCCAGCAACGGCATGCGGGTCTTCCTGCTGGCTGCGGATCAGGCCCCGGAGCGTTCCTTCTACTATGCCTTTCGTTCCAGCGACGGCGGTGCCACCTATTCTAGCCCCATCTACACCTCGGCCGCCGGGGTGGTGGTCACCGGGATCGAATCTGCGAGTTCGGCGCCCGGTACCGTTTACCTGACCATGTACCAGCAGGGCTCGCCCGTTCATCCCAGCCTTGCGATTTCCACCGACGGCGGAGACACCTGGATGGTGAAGGATATCGAGGCCGGCATAGGCAACGCGATTCCCAAGCTGGCGGCGGTCGACCCGGCGGATGCGCGCACCGTGTATTTGACCATCTCCAGTCCGGCGGGTGCGGCAGACCAGTATCAGGGCTTGGCCATCACCACCGACGGTGGCGCCACCTGGGCCAAGCCGCTCAACCTGCCTCTCGGCTCGCTCACCGGATTTGCGCGTCTCTCGGAGCAGGTGTTGCTGGTGACCGCGGGGACACCTGACCCGCAGAGCCAGGCCACCGTCTCCAAGCTCTATCGGTCTGAAGACGGCGGTCACAGTTTTTCCAACCAGACCCTTTCCTTCCAGGCCCTGGGGCTGTCTCAGCGCACCGGCACGGCCTACGTGGCCACCAATGATGCCGCCGACGGGTTTGCCCTGGTCAGCTCGACCGACGGGGGCCGTACCTGGATGCCGCGCCTGCGGCTTCGGGACATCAGCTCGGTCAAGGAATGCGTGCGAGCTGCCTGCGAGGATGCCTGCAACTATCTGGTGGGGAACTTTGTAGTGTTTCCCGCCCAGGTGTGCACCGCGACTGGACCCCCCATGTCAAAACCTGGCGGCGGCGGCTGCGCCCTTGCGGGCACCTTGGCCGCGCCGGTTGCGCCCCCGGCAGCGGCGGGTGGTCGGGCGGGCGGCGCCGCGGCGTTAGGTGCCAGTGTGGGAGTGGGACTGGGGTTGTTGTTGTACAGGCGACGTCGCCGTACCCGGCAGGCCCACCCGGTTCAGCCGCCAACGCGCCCGCCAACCCGCCCCCTGTGACCGGCAAGCCCTGAATTTCGGTAGCAGCTGTGGGCTCAAGAACCCACGTCGAGCAGCCGATCCATGCGCCGTGGTGGTACCGAATACGGGGTCGTCGCCGGCGCGCACGCCGTCATCCGATACGGACAAACTGGCCGCCGGGCGCGTCGGCTTGTCGCCCGAACTGCAAGAGAAGCTGGAACGGTGTTCCACGCTGCCCACCCTCCCGGCGGTCGCCATCCGAGTTCTGCAGCTCTGTCAGAGCGACGACCTGGACCTGGCGCAGATCGCCGCCACCATCGGCAAGGATCCCGCGCTGTCCGCCAAGGTTCTTCGTCTGGTCAATTCGCCGGTTTTCGGCCTCCGCAACGACGTGAGAACGGTCCCGCACGCGCTGGCATTGCTCGGCTTGAACGCGGTGCGCACCCTGGCGCTGTCGTTCTCCCTGGTGCGTGATCTGCGTGCTTCTCAGCAAGCAGGCCTGTCGGCTTACTGGAAGCGGTCAATCATCGCCGCCATCGCCGCCCGCGAACTGGCACTGGCGGCGCGCTTCGCCGCCCCGGACGAGGCGTTTTTGGGGGCCTTGCTGCAAGACATCGGCATCCTGGCCTTGGGCCGCGGCGTTGGACGCGACTATGAGGCCGTGGCCAACGCGGCGGGTGGTGACCACGAACGGCTGGCGGAGTTTGAACGGACCGCCTTCGGCGCCGACCACGCCGCCGTCGGGGCCTGGCTGGTGGGGACCTGGAAGTTGCCCGAGCCGCTCCGCTACGCCATCGCGAACAGTCACGCGCCGGTCGCGCATGCACCTGTGCCGGGTCTGCATCGCGATCTGAGCACACTGGCGACGCTGGTGCGCCTGTCGGGGCTGGTGGCGGACATCTGGGTGCGGCCCGACGCGGGGGCGGCCACCCAGGCATTCAAGGACGAAGCGGCCAACATCGCCGAATTGAAGGTAGCGGACCTGGAGCCGGTGCTTACCCGCACCGCTGCCGCGATGCCTCAGGTGGCCGAGCTTTTCGATCTGAAGCTGGGAAGCTCCGAGGAGATATCGACGGTGCTGGATCAGGCGACGGAGACCCTGGTGATGGTCACCCTCCGCGCTGCGCGCCAGATCGATTCGGCGCGCGAGGCCATCGACACCTTGCAGCACAAGACGCGGGTGCTGGAAGAGGCCTCGCAGCGAGACAAGCTGACGGGGCTGTACAACCGGGCGCGTTTCGATGCCTATCTGGTCGAAGAGTTCGCCATAGCTCAGCGGACTGGCAAACCTCTGAGCATCATCATGGCCGATGTGGACCACTTCAAGCGCGTCAACGACACCCGCGGACATGCGGCGGGAGATCGCATTCTGGTCGCGGTGGCCGAGGCGCTGCGCGGCCGACTGCGGCCGCGGGATCTGGTGGCGCGATACGGCGGCGAGGAATTCGTCCTGGTGTTGCCAGAGACGGACGCGCCCGGGTCGGAGGTCGTCGCCGAACGCATCCGCAAGAAGGTCGAGGCCAGCAGACACGACCTGGGGGCAGGCGAGCCGGTCGGCGTGACCATGTCGTTCGGTTGCGCCACACTGGGCGCCACCCTGGGCGCGACACTGGGCGCGACACTGGGATCGTCGGCGTATGGCACGGGCGCCGAGTTGCTGGCGGCCGCTGACCAGGCTCTGTATGCCGCAAAGCGGGGAGGCCGCAATCAGGTGGTGTTGCACAGCGCCGCGGCGGGCTGTCCCGACGGCGTTTCCGTCGCGGTGTAACCATCTATCGGCTCGACACCTACCGTTGGGCAGTGTAGATTCTAAAGTTCTTTGTTGACGCAGTTCGAGCGCGAAAAGGGGCCCATAGCTCAGCGGTTAGAGCTGGCGGCT
>JBDSME010000162.1:0-4170 GCA_039916065.1 Polyangia bacterium | reverse complement strand
ACGGATACAATAGCTGTCAATGGGCCAAAAGCCCGTCCCGCGTGCTCAGGAGTTCCAGGAAGACGCCGTTGGTCCAGCCGAAACCGACCTGATTGGCGCTGTATCCGAACTGAATCGAGCCGTCGAGCTCCGACTCACGACGAACGACGTCGTACTTTTCCACAATGGTCTGGTGCTGTTCGAACTCCTTGACGATCAGCGAGAGCCACGCCCGCGCCAACCGGTCTGCGTCATTGGAATATCCGTAACGACGCAGTCCCTCCACCGCCACCAGCTGTAAAGGCGCCCAACCGAAGGGAGCGTCCCACTGGCTGCCGCTGACATTGGTGCTGGTCATCACACCGCCGGGCCGTTCGAAGATGTGCAGATTCTGCCAGACCCGGCGCGCCTGTTCGGGGGATGCCAGCCCCGCCCAGAGGGGGAAAAACGTCGCGGCGAACGGGTAAGGGCGCCGCTGACCGATCTGGAAGTTGTAGTCGTAGTAGAGACCCGCGTCGGCATCCCACAGCAGTCGGTCGACAATGGCGCGACGTAGTTCGGCGCGCGCCCTCCAGCCCCCGGCATCCTCCGTCTTTCCCAGTTCGGTGGCGATCTCCGCCAGATCGGTCTCCATGCGGAAGAGCAGGCTGTTCAGACAGACCGGCGCGTAGTGAATCACGTCCACGCCGAACATCCCGAATCGATCGGTCGGGTCGAACCCCGATTCGCGCATGGAGCGATCGCCCTTGTAGAAGAGATCCGTGAGCCGGTCGCTGGCGCGATCGTAGAAGTCCGCGACCTGGTAGCCGGTGGCGGCGGCCGGGTGGGTCCTGAAATAACTCTTCACGCGATCGTAGTGCGTGCGGCCGGCGGCGTCCTTCTCTCCGATGACGACCTCCGGTGCCGGGCCCGTGCCGACGTCAAAGTAGCGGGAAAGACCGGTGGCGGCAGCCAGGTGAGGCTCGCTGGTCCAAAAGGCGTGGGTGGCCTCCAGCGCCGGGACGGCAGCCGCCAACCAGGCGCGGTCGTGGGTGTGCGCATAGACGGCGCGCACCGTCTCGGTCAGGAATGGTGGCTGCGATCGCGTGAGGTAGTAGGTGCGGTTCGCGTTCAGCACCTTGCCATAGTGGGTCACCTCGTACAGGTGGTTGTTCGCCATGCCGCGGGCGCGGGACACGTCTCCATCGCGCAGCAGGCCAAGTACGATGAAGTAGCTGTCCCATCCGTACATCTCGTTGAAGCGGTCCCCCGGAACCACATAGGATTCCGGCAGGTAGAGAAGACCGTGGTCGGTCACAGCCTCCACCGGGTCCTGCAGCGGCCGCAGTTGTATCTGCGCCCAGGCGGCCGGGCGCATGCTGGCCTTTAGCTGGCGCTCCAGGGTTGCCTGTACTTCCGTGAGCGGGAAGTAGACCGGCCACGGGGTGCCGGCGGCGTGTGCCACCTTTATGTCGACAGCGGCGCTGGCCAGATCCGCGTGCGAGCGCGACAGAAGGAGCCAGCCGCGCCGGATGTACTGGCGCACCGGCAGCAATCGGGCGGCTGACAGCGCCTGGGCATCCGTCGACACCGCTTGCGTGGGCGGCGGAGGTGGCGGCGCGTGGCCTGGTGGACGGGGAGCGCGACAGGCAGCGCCTGACAAGCAAAACGAGATGAGAAGGACCGCTTTCGACAGCAGGCGCGCCTGCGCGACCGGCGCCGGCCATGTCAGACTGGGGCGAATGTTGCTGGCCAGATTGGTGGAAGCCTCGCGCCAGGTGGGCGCCACCCGGTCGCGGCTGGAGAAGGTCGACCTCCTGGCCACCGTGATTCGCGACCTGCCATCGTCGCTGGTGAGCATTGGCGTTTCTTACCTTGCCGGTGATTTGCCGCAAGGCCGGCTGGGGGTTGGCTTCGCGGTGTTGCGCGAGCTGCACGGCGGAGGTGCGGCGCCCGCGGCGGCGGTGACACCATCGCTGCGGATCGCGGAGGTGCACGCCACGTTCTCCGCGATCAAGAGTGAAGGGGGCGGAGGCTCGGCGTCGCGGCGTGCCGCGCTGTTGCGGCAGCTCCTGGCGCGGGCCAGCGGCGACGAGCAGAATTTCCTGTTTCGCCTCATCGTGGGAGAGCTGCGCCAGGGGGCGCTGGAAGGCATCGTCATCGATGCGGTGGCGCGCGCCTTCGGGATCGCGGCGGCGCGGGTGCGGCGCGCCACCATGCTGGCTGGAGCGCTGCCAGCGGTGGCGGAAGCCCTGGCGCGTGAGGGGGAGGCTGGTCTCTCCGGGTTCGATCTGACGCTGTTCCAGCCGGTGCAACCGATGCTGGCGGACAGCGCCGAAGACGTCGGTGAGGCGCTGGAACGCCTGGGTGCGCGTTCGTCGTTCGAGTACAAGCTGGACGGGGCGCGCGTGCAGGTTCACAAGGACGGCGACCATGTGGAGATCTACAGCCGCCAGCTCAACCGGGTGACCGCGGCCGTACCTGAGATTGTGGAACTGGTGGCCGCCTTGCCGGCGCGGCGGCTGATCCTGGATGGTGAAGCCATCGCCCTGTCGCCCGAGCTGCGTCCGCTGCCCTTTCAGCTCACCATGCGGCGATTTGGCCGGAAGCTGGACGTGGCCCGGTTGCGTGAGGAGCTGCCCATCGCCGTGAGCTTCTTCGACGCCCTGCGGGTGGATGATCAGGTGCTACTGGATCTGCCGCTCGACGCGCGTTGGCAGGCCCTGAACACGGCAACCGCGGGGCGCGCCATGGTGCCGCGGGTGGTGACGGACAGTCTGCCGGAAGCGCAGGCGTTCCTGGCCCGCGCCCTGGGTGACGGACACGAGGGGGTGATGGCCAAGAGCCTGACGGCGGGCTACAGCGCGGGCCGCCGTGGGCAGGAATGGCTGAAGCTGAAGGCGGTCCACACGCTGGACCTGGTGGTGCTGGCGGCCGAGTGGGGCAGCGGACGTCGCCGGGGGTGGCTGAGCAACTTGCACCTGGGCGCGCGCGATCCCGACCAGGGCGGCTTCGTGATGCTGGGAAAGACATTCAAGGGAATGACCGACGAGCTCCTGCGGTGGCAGACGGAGGCGTTGCTGGCACGCGAGCTCGGGCGCGAGGGCGAGGGCGAGGGCAAGGGCAAGGGGATGACGGTCCATGTCCGTCCCGAGCTGGTCGTGGAGGTGGCGTTCAACGACGTACAACAGAGCTCGCAGTATCCAGGTGGCGTGGCGCTGCGTTTCGCGCGCCTCAAGCGGTATCGCCCCGACAAGCCGGTGAGCGAGGCCAGCACCATCGCCGAGGTGCGCGCCTTGCTCCCCCACTTCCCGAGCTAACGGGTCTGGGGATTCTCGTCCCCGGCGCCAGGGTCAGGCACAACCTTGGTCGGCTCTTTGCCCGGGCGCGCCAGCCTTTGCGCCAGTTGCTGGGGCAGCTCCCAGGTCTCGAACTCCTCCAGCGGAACGGGCAGCGCGGTCGACCAGTTCGACCATTCTTCATGAGCCCCGGGGATGTTGGGTCGCTCCTCCACCGCCAAAGCGTCATCGAGGGTGGCAAGCAGCACGCGCGAGGGGGCCGCGGCCAGGGCGGCGTGAACGTTCCTGATGAGGTCGGCGGGCGGGCCGTCGTGTGGCGTCGCCGCGAGCTGGGCCAGCTTGTCGCGCAGCCCACGCAACCCCTCCTCGTTCTGGGGCGATCCCGCGGTCTGGGCGCGCTTGATGTCGGCGCCGGTGGCCAACCCCGCGATGGTGGGGAGGTCGTGGGTACTCACCGACGACAGGGCCAGCTCGGGATATTCGGCGGGTGGCTTCGGTTCGAAGTACATCAAGCGATAAGACAGCATGCGGTAGTCGGCCATCTTCTCGCGCACGCCGGGCTCGACGGTGCCCAGGTCCTCGCCGACCACGAACGCGCCCGCGCGCTCGCTCTCCAGGGCGATGATGCCCAGCAGCTCGTCGGCGTGCGTCCGCACGAAGGCCCCATTCGCGGCGCCCCCGGTGTCCCGCGGAATCCAGAACAGGTGAAACAGCCCCATTACATGATCGATGCGGAGGCCACCGGCGTGACGGGCGGTGGCACGAATGGTCTCGATCAGCGGCTGATAGCCCGCCGCGCGCAGCTTGTGGGGGATGAACGGGGTCAGGCCCCAGTCCTGGCCCTGCGGATTGAATTCATCGGGCGGGGCGCCCACCGATACGCCTTGCGCCAGAAGATCCTGCCAGCACCACG
>JBDSME010000161.1:0-3660 GCA_039916065.1 Polyangia bacterium | reverse complement strand
TCGTCTCCCCGGGGTTCGCGGTAGGCGAGGATCTCCACGCGCTCGACCACCGCGCGCTGAGAAAGCTTGGTGGCGAAGGTGATCGGCTGGTGCTCGCCGAGCTGGTCATCGACGATGGCGTAACCATCGACAGCGCCAGCGGTGCTGGCGATGAAGATTGTGTACTGGCGCGCTGCTGGTGCGTAGCCCAGGCGCTGGGTGATGCGTTCCTTCAAGGCGCCGTCCACGGCGATGGTCCGGTAGGTCACGCGCTCGCTCTTGGGAAAGAACTCGCCCAGCATGGTTCGCGTGCTGATGTAGCCGGATGAGCCGCTGGCCCCCCCTGCCCCGTCAGCCTGCGCCAGACGACTGCTCACCGTGCTGCACAGGACCGCCAGGCACAGGGCCAAGCGCGACCAGTTCCGCCTTACCGAAACGATGTTGATAACGGTTATCAATTTCAACTACATCAATATCACTCGGCGGAAACGACTGTCAACTGTAAAGGGGGCGCCTCCCGAACGACCTGAAGCCCAGGGATCGGCACGCTATGCTGTCCCCCAGGAGGTCACCAGAAATGTGCCGCAGCATCAAGACATTGTTCAACTTCGAGCCGCCAGCGACCGACGTCGAGATCAAAGACGCGTCGCGGCAATTCGTCCGCAAGCTGAGCGGTTTCACCGCGCCGTCCAAGACCAACGAAGCCCTCTTCAACCAGTCCATCGAGGAGATCTTCCAGGTGGCGCGTCGCCTGGTCGATTCACTGGAGACCTCGGCGCCCACCCGCGACCGTGACGTCGAGGCGGCCAAGGCCAAGGCCCGCTCCGCCGAGCGTTTCGGCCCGCGGTCGGCCTGACGGTCGCGGCGTCCGGACCGGACGTAGCAGCCTGCCCCTCAGCGCACCCGAAGGGCCTGGATCGCCTGGCGGTAGTCCGGGCGGCCGAAGACAGCTGAGCCCGCGACCAGTACATCCGCGCCTGCTTGCACCACGGTGGGCGCGGTCTCCGGGGTGATGCCACCGTCCACTTCGATGTCCACGTCGAGCTGGCGGCGATCGATCTCGGTGCGCAGCGCGCGAACCTTGGGGACCACGCCGTCGATGAAGTGCTGGCCACCGAACCCCGGGTTCACTGTCATCAACAGCACCATGGAGAGATCGGGCAGAATCATGTTCAGCCCATCCAGCGAGCTGTGCGGATTCAGCGATACGCAGGCCTTCTTCCCCAGGGCGCGAATCTGCTGCACTGTTCGGTGAAGGTGCGGCGAGGCTTCAAGATGCACTGTGATGATGTCTGCGCCTGCCTCGGCAAACGCCTGCACGTAGCGTTCGGGCTCCAAAACCATGAGGTGAACGTCCAGGGGCAAACGGGTGGCGGCCCGCACCGCCGCCACCACCACCGGACCGATGGTGATGTTGGGGACGAATCGCCCGTCCATCACATCCACGTGCACGTAATCGGCGCCTGCCGCTTCCACGGCGCGGACCTCATCAGCCAGCCGACCGAAATCGGCGGCGAGGATCGAAGGGGCGATGCGGAGCGGGCGAGCCATATCGATCATCTTAGCGCGTCAGCGCGTCAGCGTGTCTGCCGACGCAGGCGGGCCGCGAAGAAGGCGTCGGCATCTTCGCGCTGAGGCCAGGTTCGCAGAAAACCTCCCCCGTCGATCACGCGCTCCCAGGGGACCTCGCCGCAAGCCGAGTCCGTCACCGCAGCCGATGCCGTCTCCATCGGGGACTGCAATCGAAAGTCTGGGTGGCGTCCCAGAAACGCGCGCACCACATCCTCGCATTCGACGCGATCGAAGGTGCACACCGCGTAGACCAGGATCCCTCCCGCGGCCACGCGCGGCGCCACCACATCCAGCATCCGGCTCTGAGCGGCCGCCAGCAACGTCAGGTCGGCCTCGGTCCGCCGGAGCAACGCCTCCGGATGCCGGCGCAGCACTCCCAGCCCGGCGCACGGGGCATCCAGCAACACCCGCTGGTACGGTCCGGCGGTGGCGGGCAACTCCTTGGTGAGATCGGCGATCCGGGTGACCACGTCCTTCACTCCCAGGCGACGCCACTGCTCACGCGCCTGGTCCAATTTCGCTCCCGAGAGATCCAGAGCCTCGATGTGAGCCTGGTTGCCGGAAAGAGCGGCCAGGTGGGCAGTCTTGCCGCCCAGCCCGGCGCAAGCGTCCAGCACCCGATCGCCGGGCGCGGCACCACAGAGTTCAGCCACCAGTTGCGCGCCCACGTCTTGAATGGCGAAGGCGCCGTCGTTGAAGGCGGCGGTGCGCGCCGGCGCATCCACCGCCCGCGCCAGGATGGCGTCGGGTGCCACCGCCGAAGGGACAAAGGTGGCGTCGGGCCGTTCCGCGGCGATCAGCGCCGTCAAGGCCTGGCGCGAAACCCCCGCCAGGCGGTTGGCGCGAATGGCCAGGGGCGCCGGCGCGCCCATCTCCGCCCCCAGAGCGATGGCCACCTCCGTCCCCACGTCGCGGATGGTGAGGCGCGCCAGCCATTCGGGAAACCCGCACCCCTCCACCAGATGCCCGACAGGATCGGCGGCGGCGGCGGGCAGGGGCGGCTCCCCCCGCTCGGACACCCGACGCAACAACGCGTTGGTCAAGCCGCCCAGGCGCGGACCGTGAATGCGCTTTGCAGTTTCGACGGTGTCGTGGACGGCGGCGTATGCCGGGACGCGGTCGAGAAACAGGAGCTGATAGGCACCGACCCGCAAGATGATGCGCATGGAAGGATCGAGCGAGGCCAGGCCGCGATCCGCCACCGCTTCCAGCGCGCGATCCAGGCGGGTCCGGCGGCGGAGCACGCCATAAACCAGCTCCGTGGCCAGCGCCCGTTCGGGGGGAGCCAACACATCCCCCACCCGATCCAGCGCAGCGGCCAGCGCGCGGCCCGCGAAGGCCCCGTCTTGTTCGACGCGCGCCAGCACCTGGCGGGCCAGGTCGCGGCCGGTCCGCGGGGTTTCAGCAAAGGGGTCCGCGCGCCGTCCCCCCTGTCGGGATCCCTGTCGTGCCGACGGCGCGCGCGGACCTGGGCCATGGGAACGATCAGCCAAGACGGCCCCCTGCCGCGATGGCCCGTCCCGCTGCCGCGGCGGCCGCCGCCATGCGCTTGCGCCCGGGCAGTTGCAGCTCCTGGAACACGATCCGTCCCGCTCCGCAGCTCACGTGCAGCCCGGCCTCGTCGATGGACAGGATGGTCCCGGGCAACGCGCCGGCGGCTCCCCGGCTCTGTTGCGCGGCCGCTGGCGTCCCTCCCGCTGACCAGGCGCGCGCGCCGAACAGCTTCACCAGTTGACCGTCGTCCAGAGAAGCGGTCGCGCCCGGCCAGGGATCCACCCCCCGCGCCCGCGCAGAGACCAGGCGCGCCGGCTGCCTGAAATCCAGCCGCCCGTCCTCCTTCTTGAGAAGTGGCGCCAAGGTGGCGCGCGCCTCGTCCTGCGCCGTCAACCGCACCGTGCCGTTGATGATCGACGGCAGCGTGTCCAGCAGCAGGTCAGCGCCGCTTGTCGCCAGCCGTGACGCCAGCTTCCCCGCGGTGTCGTCGTCGCGCACCTCCAGCGCGGTCAGCGCCGCCACGGGCCCGGTATCGAGCCCCTCCTCCATGCGCATGACGGACACGCCCGCGCGCTCGTCTCCGTTGATGATCGCCCACTGGATGGGGGCGGCCCC
>JBDSME010000160.1:0-13751 GCA_039916065.1 Polyangia bacterium | reverse complement strand
GTGGCCCAGGCCCGGGGAACGTCTGCGCGTCAGCGGGCGGGTTCCTCGGGGGTACCTGTGGGCGGTCCGCAGGACCCAGCAGGGGCGTTTTCGAGTTCGCCGGAGGAACCTCCACCGGTGCCGCCGTTGCCGTCTTCGCACCCCCCGGAGACGTCCGGCACGTCGAACAGCGGTGGTGGTGCACTAGAACATTTTCTGGAGCTGTCGGGACCGCTGTCCACGACCGGACCCGGATGGCCCGGATTGGCCGGTGGCCACTCTATCGGGGAGCTGGAAGTAGAGATGGAAGTGTACCCGCAGGTTGAGGTGGTGTCGTCAGCTCCAGCGGTCCCGGATGGCGATGCTGGCGACGGCCCGGACAGCGACAGCGACAGCCACTTCGCCACGGCGGCGCTCTGCCGGCGGGCGCGCGATGTGCAGGACAAGGGGCGCCTGCTGGCCCTACGCGCCCTGCGACAGCGCACGGACCACCCGGCAACCCAGGCGCTGCTCGAGGAACTGCGCGCCGTGGCGGCGGATCCTGGCCGAGACGCGGAAGAGACTATCAGCGCCATCGACGCGCTCGGCGAGTTGCGAGACGGCGCGGCCATTCCCGCGATGATCGACCGACTTGCCGCCAGCGCGGCATCCGAGGTCGCCGAGACGGCGCACCGGGCGCTGGTGGCCACGTGTGCTCAAGATTTCGGCCGGTCGCGGCGGCGATGGCGGACCTGGGCCCGTGACCATGGGGCGCGGCCACGGGTCGAATGGCTGATCGACGGACTGGCCCACAAGCAGGCCGCCATTCGAACGGCCGCCATCGAGGAGCTGCGTCATCTGACAGGCGACTCCTTCGGCTACCTTCCCAGCAGCCCCAAGAATGAACGCGATCGGGTGCGGCGACGGTTCGCCGCCTGGTGGCAGCAGCTCGCCCACCCCGAAACCGCCATTTCAGGCCAGGTTTTTCGGCCCCCCGGGGAGCAAAGCGCCTTTTTGCCTCCCGCGGAGGAGGCCCCCCTCCCGCCGACGCCAAAGGCGCGCTAGTCTCGCGCCCGCTCATGTTTGAAACGCTGACCAAAGGTTTCCGTTCCGCGAAGCAGCGCTTCCAGGGTCTCGCCGAGCTGGATGAAGCGACGGTGAACGACGCCCTCGGCGACGTGCGCACGTCATTGCTGGAGGCCGACGTCGGCTACGACGTGGTGCAGGACTTCTGTAACCGCGTTCGCGAGAAGGCGGTTGGCGTCATCGTCAAGGTGAAGGCCTCGACCAAGGAAAAGGTCCGCCGGGTCAGTCCGGAGGACCATTTCGTCAAGATCTGCCATGACGAGCTGGTGGACCTGATGGGGCCGGTCGACACCAGCCTGAAGTTCGCCAAGAAGGGTCCCACGGGGATCATGCTGGTTGGGCTGCAGGGTTCGGGAAAGACCACCACGGTGGGCAAGCTGGCCCACTTTCTGGAAAAGAAGCACAAGCGGCCCCTGCTGGTTGCGGCTGACGTGTACAGACCTGCCGCGGTCGAGCAGCTGAAGATCATCGGTGAAAAGCTGGGGATACCGGTCTTTTCAGAGCCCGGCGGATCGCCGCCCGACATCTGCGAGAAAGCCGTCCGCGTTGCCGCCGAGACTGGTCGGGACGTGGTCATCTTCGACACCGCCGGACGCCTGGCCATTGACGATCTGTTGATGGAAGAGCTGTCCGAGATCAACCGGCGCGCCCATCCCGCGAACATCCTGCTGGTCGTCGACGCGATGATCGGGCAGGACGCTGTCGGAACCGCAAAGGCCTTCAACGACCGTCTGGACCTGGACGGCGTGATCCTGACCAAGCTGGACGGTGACGCCCGCGGCGGCGCCGCGCTGTCGGTGAAGGCAGTCACGGGTAAGCCCATCAAGTTCGTGGGTATGGGCGAATCGTCGGAGCGCCTGGAGGAATTCCGTCCCGACGGCATGGCCAGCCGCATCCTGGGGCGCGGCGACGTGGTCGGTCTGGTTCAGCAGTTCGAGGAAGTGGTCGACGAG
Organism: Polyangia bacterium; assembly: GCA_039916065.1. Classification (GTDB taxonomy): domain Bacteria; phylum Myxococcota_A; class Polyangia; order Fen-1088; family Fen-1088; genus FEN-1088. The sequence continues at coordinate 11,754 of JBDSME010000160.1, read as the reverse complement.
GAGAAGGCCGAGCAGGACGCCGTCCGCATGTTGAAGGGGAAGTTCGACATGAACGACTTCCTCGAACAGATCGCGGTCCTGAAGAAGATGGGCTCCCTGTCCGAAATGGTCGACAAGATTCCCGGGATGGCCGACGCCATGCCCGAGGGCGCCAAGATAGACGATCGCGAGCTGGACCGGATCAAGGCGGTCATCTCGTCGATGACCCAGGACGAACGACGTCACCCGGAGCGGTTCGTGGTGACGAGCTGGGAAGAAGTCGTCGACGGCGGCAAGCGCAAGAAGAAGCGCAGCGCCTTCTATGACCAAGGTCGGTTGCAACGGGTGGCGCGTGGGTCCGGCCGCAAGGAGACGGAAGTCGCCGATCTTTTGAACCGGTTCGCGACCATGCGTCAAATGATGATGCAGATCGGGATGTCGACCGGTCTGCTGGGTAAGATCCCGGGGTTCAAGCAACTGGCGCAGCTCAAGAAGTTCGCCGGCGTGGATGTGAATCAACTGGCGTCGATGATGAACACCCCCTCGGCGGAGCGAGGCCACTTCCAGGCCCCCAAGCGCAACGTCGACAAGGGCAAGGAGAAGCGGAAGCGCAAGGACGCGCGAAAAGCGCGCAAGAGCGGCCGCAAACGGCGCTGATCGGCGAGGGCCGCCTAGTCCCCTGGGCCTTTGCCATCAGCGGGTGGTGAGCCAGAGCGCAAACAGGGCGCCGGCCGCAAACACCGCCAGCGTCGCGATCAGGAACGTCGCCAGCCTTCCCCAGGGGCGGAACTGGCGCGAAATACTGGTCGTCCCGGGAGACGTCGCCGGTGAATTCGGCGCGTCCGGCGCTTCGGGATCATGGGGCGAGAGGAGCGGCGAACGCGGAGCAAGAGCCCTGGGGGCGGCAGGAGACTGCGCCTGTCCCCGCGGGGACGACGGGTTCGTCTCCACGCCGGCACGACCTGATGCGGCCGCGACCTCAAATACCGGCGCCACCGGGGACACCGGGCCCGCCACCGGACCACTGGCGCCCAGCACGGGGGCTCCCTCCGCGGGCGCCGGTCCCAGTCGTTCCAGCCTCCGCAGGTAACGGTCCTCAGGATCGGTCAGCCTGAGGGATGCCGTCCCCATGGTGATGGCATCGCCGTCCGCCAGCCGGCGCTCGCCAGAGACAGGCTGTCCGTTCACCCGCAGGCCATTCCGCGAACCGAGGTCCTGCAAGATGATGCCGTCGGCGCGCCGCACAAACGCGGCGTGCTCGCGGGAGACATGTTCGCCACCGAGAACCAGGTCACATGAATCGGCTCGTCCGGTCAGGTAGCGGCGGTCGCGGACCGTCAACACGAGGTATGTCTGTCGGGCGGAGCCGGACTCCACCACCAAGCGCGGGAGGTCGCCACCCACCACCCCGAAAAGATCGCTGATCAACCGCCGGGCGATGGTAGCGGTGCTCTCTGCCGCGGGGGCGCCGTCCGAGGGCTGTCGCGGGGTCGCCGTCCATCCCTCGAACAACATATCGACCGAAGCGATGCGCAACCTCTGTCCAGCACGCAGCGGCACCGCCCGGCGCGGGACCAATCGCCGCCCATCCACCCAGGTCCCATTCAGGCTGCCCAGGTCTTCCACCCGCCAGTCCGCGGGCAGCTCTCCGCGAAAGATCCGGGCGTGCAGGGTCGACACTGCCGGAAACGGAAGCTCGACCTCCACGTCCGGCTGCCTACCGATCCGCAACTCGTCCAGGTCGGACGCGATCTCGAACTCGCGCTCTTCCGTCGGACCGCCCGCCACCCCGGAAGACCCGGCGGCAGCCCAAGCCGCCCGGACCTCCGGCGCCGCGGGCAGGATGCGGAAACGGACCGGCATGGCGGCAATGTACTCAGAACTGCGTGATGAACTTCCAGGCTTCGGTCGCGTCCCAGCTCATCGACTGACCGGGATCCTTCGGTTCCCAGCCGTGCGGGCCGTTGAAGACGCAGTAGACGGTGGGGTGGCCGGCGGAACAGCCCTTGTAGATTGTGCACGTGTGCGGCTGACCGGCCGCTGGGAAGGTCGTGGCCGCGGGCTCCACTGTGCAGCCGTTAACCGCGGCGAACTCCGCTTGTTTTGTTCTCCCACTGGTGGGCAGGGGCGGACCGCTGCTGTCGAGGCTGGCCTGCGAGGCATAGTAGGCGATGGGCTTCGTCAGGGTCGCTGGACAGGAGCCGGTGAGGTCGGCCCCCGAGAAGAAGGCGACGGCTCGGAAAACGTCCGCGCGGGTGCACGCGACGGCGATGGACATGGCCCCCCCAAAGCTGAATCCGGTGGCGAAGACTCGGGTCTTGTCGATGCAGAGATCCCCTTCGACCTGCGTAAGAATGGTGTCGGTCAGCTCGACGTCGGACTTACTCCACGATCCGGCCCCATTGGCGGCGTCAGGAGCGGCGAAGATGGTGTTCTTGCTGTCCATGGCCGCCAGCGTGAAGTAATTCCTGGTCGCCACCGACTGGGCCGATGCCCCTGACTCTGCGTAGGCGACGACCAGCCGATAGGGATGGCTGTTGTCGTAGCCTTCGGGCACGCGCAGGATGTACTTTCGCGACGCGTTGTTGAACATGATGGTGATGGTCCCGTTCTGCAGCGTGCGGGTCTTGCCGCACCCGGCGGTGCCCACGGGCGCGTTGCCGTTCGCCGGCGTGCCAGCAGCGCCACCGGCTGAACCTCCGCCGCTGCCGGCAGGCCCCGAGCCGGCCACGCCGCTGCGACCGCCTCCGCTGGTGCCCCCCGTCTCCATGCTCGGGCGGCCGCCAATCGCGCTGCCGCCGGCTCCCCCCGTAACATTCGCGCCCCCTGTTCCCTCCACGGTCATCCCCCCGGTGGCGGTCGTGCCACCGCTGCCGGAGTCACCACCGTCACCGCCGCTGGCGCGACCACCGGTAGCGGTCATTCCGCCGCTCCCCGCAGCGGTGCCGCCGGTTCCAGGACGCCCGCCGCTTCCGGACTCGGCCGGGCCACCCGAGGAACACGCTCCGCTTGCGACGACCAGCATCGCCACTATTGATTTCAACACGCGAACGGAACCCATGGGATCCTCCTTGGATGAAGAGCTCACCATACCAGCAGAGGCGCTGGACGGAGGATTCTTGTTTATCCCAGCGCCGTCACGCCAGAACATCGCTGTCGAGCGTACCGGAGTAGGCCGGGTCGCCGAAACCGTCGATGTGGGTCAGACCCATCGCGTTCCACAGGGTCGCGAGCAATTTGTTGTGAGGAACTCCGCTGGCGCTCGTGAAGGTCCCCGCATCCTTGCCGACATAGTTTCCGAGGCGCAACACACGCCCGTCGGTCTTGATGGCTCCCCCGCAGCTTCCAATCAACAGGAACGGCAAACCTCCCACGAAGTGGAAAGAGCCTTCGTTCATGTCGCTGCTCCAGACGACCACGCTATTGTCGAGGGTGGTCTTGCCATTGGCTTCTGGACTCGCATCGAGATCCTTGACGAACTCGGCCAGCTTCGAGAACAGCCAGGTATCAATTATCACCTTCTTGGCGTATCCCGGCTTGCTCTGATGCGCCAGGGGGTGGTAGTCGTCCGAGACGTTGAGCCACGGAAAACGCACGTTGTAGCGCCCATGGTCGTCCTTGACGGTCATGCTGGCAGTCCGCGTGAGATCGCAGCGTAGCGCCGCCGCCAGCACCTGGAACATCAGGGTGGTGTGGGTCTGCGTATCGAGAGATCGACTGCTGCCGATGCTGGGCATGGCACAAGCCTTTGCAGGCGTCGCGGCGTCGGCGGCCAGCGCGCTTTCGAGATCGCGGATCGACTGCATGTGGGCCTGGATCTTCATCCGGTCCTCGGTCCCCAGCCGCGCACCAAAGTCGGTGATATCCTTGCCCAGATAGTCCAGCATGCTCTTGCGGTGGGCGCGGAGCTTGGCCAGCTGGTCGGGAGGAAGAGTGGCGCCCGCGAACACGTTGGTGAAAAACTTCCACGGGTCGGTCTCCGGGATGTTTTTCTGCCCGCCCCCCCGGTAACTGATCGTGTTGCCGTCGGGCTCCACGCCGAGCGCAACTTGCAGTGCCGATTTCTTCAAGCCCTTCGCCGCCAGCTCGTCGCCGACGGCCACCTCGATCGACTTGCCGGGACTGGTCTTGGTCGTGCCGGTGAAAAGTCCCGGATAGCCGTTGTGACCATCGAAGGTGCCGCCGTGGTCCATGTACGGCTTCATATCCAGCGCGGCGATCATCAACATCTTTGGGATGAGCGTGGAAAACGAAGACAAGGTAGGGGAACTGGTGGCGCTGATTGTGATCTTGTCCCCCGCCGACCAGAACAGGGGGGGGCAAATTCCGTGGCCCCAGGCGACCGTCACCAGGCGCTTGGGAGCCGTTGGCGTCTGACCACGAGCAAAATCGGCATTGAGCAGTGGAATCATGGCGCCGCTTGCGCCGAGACCACGCAGAAGCGCGCGGCGCGAGAATCTCTCGGATCTCATTTGAGCACCTCACCTGGAGCAGGGCTGCGGTAGCGAAAGGTTCGGGAAGCAGCGAACGCGATGATCGTATCGCGTATCCCTTTGCTTCCTGAATTGTAGGCGCTGACGGCGGCGGCGAGGGACGCTCGATCGGCATCAACCACCTCGCGACCCATGCCGAATGCCGCTGCTTGTGAAGCAAAGCAACTGACGGCGTCCTGACTCTTCGCGATAAGCAGGCTCAGCTGCCGCCCGTCGGTGAACGTAACGGCTTTCCCGTCCAGTGTGACCGAGCCAGTGGCGTCGACGGCACCTCCGTTGTCAGTCGTGCGGAATTGCCCGATGCCATCATAGTTCTCGAAGGCGAAGCCGTACTGGTCGAACCGCATGTGACAGTTCGCCGCGCATGCTTGCCCGTCGTGCTCGGCGAATCGTTGGCGGGTGGTCCCTCCCTGGGAGGGGTCCTTGGGCATCGGAATCGTGGCGGGCGGCGGGTCGAGATGGCCGCACAGCAATCGCTTGTAAATTTCCACCCCACGCTTCACCGGGTTTGAACCGGCGGCTCCCCCGAACAGGGCCTGGAAGCCGGCCCGGGTCAGCAGCCCGGAGCGCTGATTCGAATCGAGCTGCACCTGCTGCGCTGCCGTACCGCTCATCTTCATGCCGTAGACGGCACCCAGCGCCGGCGTGATCATGGCCGAGGTGCTCGTCAGGAGGCTGTCAAGACGACCATCGCCGTCGAGCGCCATGCTGGCCACCAGGGCGTCGATTTCTCCAGCCATGGCGGCCTTCAAGGGGTCCGTGAACTGAGGGTAGGTGGCGGGGTCTTTGGTACGCCCGGGAAGCTGATCCAACCCCAACCATTGATCGTAGAAGCTCTGGAGATTCGGGCGGGCGCGTGTGGCGTCCGCCATGAGACGAATCGCCTGCTGTTTGACCTGGTCCTCCGTGCTGAGCTGGTTGTTGCCCGCCGCCATGAGGAGCGTGTCATCGGGCATCGACGCCCACAGAAAGTACGAGAGCCGGGAGGCGACTTCGTAGGGGCTAAGGCGGACGAGGTTCCCTTCCATCGCCGGCACCTGTGCACCGAGCTCCCAGTGATACAGGAAGGGCGCCGACTGGAGCATTCCCTCGATGACCGTTCGTATGGCTCCGTTGAAATCCAGTGCTTCCCCGGTCCGCGACATCTGGAACAGGTCGGTGAGCCGGGTGCGCTCGGCGGGGAGCAACGGGCGACGAAAGGCGCGGGTCCCGAACTTATCCAGGAATTGCCCCAGGCAGGCCTGTTCGGTCGCCGCCGTTGGCGTACAGGGAAGAACCTTGGAGAGATCGGCTGCCGCAGCCACGGAAGACGCGGCATCGCGCAACCGCGAGGCCAGGAGAGAGTCGACCACGGGAGCGACCGGGAACGCGTAGTTGTCCGTGACACCGTCCAGGTGATCGTCCGGTGGAAAACCGTCCGCCGGTCGGGTGCTGTCACCGAGCAGGTCGCGGACCGTGTTGTTGTATTCGCGCTGCGTGAGGCGGCGAATCGGCATCGGCCCAGCCGCATTGGGATCTACCGGCGTCGCCACCCCACCCGTCCCGGTGGGACCAGGCGTGCCGCCGGACCCGCCGATGCCCACGCCACCCGATCCGGCGAATCCCCCGATATTGCCGCCGCTACCCCCCTTAGGACCTCCGCCTGTACGAGCGCCGACAGGGGCGGCTGGGCCGCCTGGGCCGCCTGGGCCGCTCGAGTTGTCCACAACGCCGGTGCATCCCGCGAGCACGGCGAAGGCGAGTGGCAAGGCCAGTGGAGTGATACCTGAACGGGCAGTGGATCGCATGTTCTCTCCGGAATCATCGACGTGTCCGTCTTGCAGGCAGAGGCGCCCGAGACGAGATAGCAGCACCCTTCAGACGCCTGTCCCCACGCAGTTACGCCCCCGGGACGGAACGGCTCAGTCTATGTGGTCGTTGGCACAGTCTACGCCGCATGACGTCACCCGCCTCGTGCGATATATGGAAATCGTGCGGTCACGTAGGTTGAGTATTCCCGTACAGACACTGGTCCCGCAAGGGCACGTCCGCGCGCGGTAAGGTCGTGATGTGTGACAAGGTAGGTGTCGGAGGCCAGGTCGCAGGTGCGCCAAGGTGATCGTGTTCTATGGCGCGGTGCGCGAGTGTCAGGCAGTGACGCGTCGCTGCAACACCCTGTCGCCGTCGACGCGGACCGAAAGATCGAGGGACTCCCCAACATTTACCCACGACGACCATGCCCATGTGGACGCCTTCCACGATGGGCCGGCTTGGCTTGACGCATTCATTGGAGGACTCAGATGACCGATCGACCCCTACCCTCGACGCGTCAGATGGCCATCATCGGCTGTGCTCTCTTGCTCGCCTCGTGCGGCAGCACGGGGGGCGGCGGTGGTGGGACCGGAGGTCGCGGGGAAACCGGTGGGCAAACGGGCTCGAATGGCACTGGTGGGACCCTGGGGACCGGAGGCACGAACGGTAGCTCTGGGACCGGCGGCGAGAGCACCGGGACCGGCGGCACCACAACCGGCACCGGCGGCACCACAACCGGCACTGGCGGCACCACGACCGGGACCGGCGGAGATGGTCCTGTCAATGGGACCGGAGGCACAAACGGCGGCGGCGGCGATGCCGGAGGCCGAGCAGGTGGCGGCAACGCAGGCGGCGGTGGTGGTTCGGCCGGGCGAAACGGTGTTGGTGGTCAACCTGTCGGGACTGGCGGCGCAGGCGGCGGGGTGATGATGGGGAGCTGCATGGGCAAAATGGTGCCCACCGCCGATCCCACGGCGATGGGCACATTCCCTACGGCCACGGACAAGAACGTTGGCCCGCTGACGGGCGCGACTCCCGATCCGATCCACGGGGACATGCAGTCGCGATTCAACGTCTATCGACCGAAGGATCTTGTGGCAGGTGGTTACTGTTTTCCGATCGTCATCTGGTCGAACGGACACGGCGATCAGCCAGAGCCGTCGCCGCCGGAATGCGTTCTTAATAGCTGCGGTCACTATGCGACAGTGATGCAGCAGTTCGCGTCCCATGGATTCGTGGTGGTGGTATCGCTGAGCTCGACGACCTCAAAGGGAGATCCGCCCCCCTCGGCGGTGGGCCTGGACTGGATCCTCAAGCAAGCCGAGGATCCGATGAGCCCCTACTATCATCACCTGGATACCACCCGCATCGGCGCTGCCGGCCACTCGGAGGGAGGCGCGGCGACATCGAAGCTCGCCTCAGATCCACACATCTCGGCGATCTCGAGCGTGTCCGGCCCGTCTGCGAACCCGATGATTCATCAGCCGGCGCTCCTTTTCGTCGGCGGCATGGAAGGGGGATCGATCGCGATGAACGCGACCAACGTGGTCAACTCAATCACCCAATATCCCGCCATGTTCATCAACAATTTGAACGCCAATCACGTGAGCTGGTCCAGCCAGGGTATCAAGGGGCCAACGATATCCGGCCTGATTGCCTGGTTCCGCGTTCATCTCATGAACGACACGGCGAACCGCAAGTATTTCTACGGCGCGAGCTGTACGTTCTGCACGGACAGCAAGGTGATGGTCCTGCGCAACAACCTCTTGATGCAGTAATCCCGCGACGCCAGGGGTCGGGTACGCGGCCCTGGCGTACCGTCGGCCGGCTCACGTCAACGATTCGCGGTCGAGACTGCACGGCCCGCGGTCTGCGACCACACGCCGACTGAGGGTGCGGTCGACCGTCCGGCCAAGACGTCTGCGGCGCGCGCCTTCTCCACGGCCATCTCGAGGGGGGCTTCGCTGACGAACCGACGAAGCTCTTCGCGCGCCTGTCGGGAATCGCCACAGCGGAACAATGATTCGGCCAGGACGAACCGCGCCTCGGGAAATACCGGGCGCAACTTGATCGCCTTGCGGGCGAAGTCGGCTGCCGCATCTGGGCGCTCCCGGGCCAGTTCGACGTAGGCCAAGGCGAACTGGACGGCGGCGTGGTTGGGTCTGAGGAGAGCGGCCGCGTTCAGCACCGCGGCGGCATCGTCCCAGCGCTCCTGCTGCGCCAGCGCGGTCGCCAGCGACAATCGATCTTCGACAGCCACGGCATCGACGGCGCCTCCCTCGGTGCCGAGGACGAAGCGCAGTTCGGCCTCGGCGGCGCGGGGATCACCGCGCCGCCGCAGGATCTCGGCGCGCGCGCGATGCGCCGCGGGCAAGCGCGCGTCCAGTTGCAATGCCCGGTTCGCCGCGGTTTCCGCCGGCGCGATACGGTCCAAGCGCGCCAGGACCAACGCATGGGCGGCGTGCGCGCCGGCATTTTCGGGGTCCGATTCGCACAGCTTGGCCACCTCCCATCGCGCGTCGTGAAGGCGTCCAAGACGCAACAAGCCCTCCGCGACTGCCAGACGGGCCGCCGCATAGCCGGGATCGATGGCCAGCGCCGCCCGAAAATGCACCAGAGCTTCCTCGGTCAGACCGTCCGCCAGCAGGATGCCCCCCAGGTTCAGGTGCCCCTCGGCCAGATCTTCGTCGAGCGCCAGCGCCGCTTTGAAGTGCTGCGCGGCGCGGCGCCGATCGCCGTAGCGGAGCGCCACGAGGCCCAGGCCATTTTCCGCCTCGGCCATGCGCGGCTCGAACTCCAGAGCCAGCGCGAACTGCCCCGCCGCCCTGTCCAGTTCGCCCCGGGTGAAGCTGTTTGCCCCCTGTGACTGAAGCTCGACCGCCCTGGGGTGCAAGGGGCGTACGGTGCGATGCGCGCACGCGCCAAGCAACGTCAACGCTGCCACCAGCACCGCGCTGGATGACCTTGAATTTCGCCGGTTGTTGGGGTGTGTCACGACCGCCTATCGGCAGCCACGTTCGCAAGTTGTGTCGAAACGACCATCCGGTTGGATGGTGACCGTGACAGCGCCGTTCTGGTCGGTACGCAACAGACTGATGCCCCGCCGCCGATACCGCTCCACCACCTCCGGACGCGGGAAATGAAACCGATTGCGCCACCCCAGCGAGATGATGGCCAGCCTGGGCCGCACGGCATCCAGCAGTTCCTCCGTCGACGATGTCCGGCTCCCATGGTGCGGGACCTTCAGAATGTCAGCGCGGACATCCTGGCCCAGCGCCTCCCGTCCAGACAGCTCACCCTCCCCGTTTGCCTCTATGTCTCCGGTGAACAGAAGGGCTCGCCCGCCGAAGCTGGAGCGGATGACGAGCGAGGCATCGTTCACCGTCGCGCCTTCCGGTACGCCGATCCGTTCGGTCGCCTGCTCATCTGCGCCTCCCCCGCGGTCGGTGACGTACGGCCCGAGCGGCGCGATGGAGACTCCGGCGCGTTGCCAGAGCGCCGGCACGGGACGGGACACGCCGCGTGCGCGCGCCGTCGCCATCAGGCGCAGATAGTCGGGGTTGTGGCCGTCGTCGCCTGACGTCCAGAGGGTTTCCACGGGGAACCGCTCCACCACCCTGTGCAATCCCCCGAGGTGGTCGGGGTGGGGATGGGACAACGCCACTACCTCCAGATGAGTGATGCCGCGCCGGCGCAAGAACGGTTCGACCACCCGCGCACCCGGATCGAAGGAACCATCATAGGTACCGCCTCCATCGATCAACATGGTGGCGCCTCCCGGAAGCTGAAGAACCGCCGCATCGCCCTGCCCGACGTCGAGGAATGTGATGATCAGATTCGAGTTCATCCGCCGTGCCACCTCGCGTCCGCACCCGCTGGCAAGCGCCGCGCCGATGAAGACGCCACCCAGCACCAGCAGAGGCCGCGCCCCCCCGGCGAGAGGCCTGCGAATACAGGCCAGCAGGCAGGCCAGACCCAGACAGGACGTCACCGTCTCGAACGTGCTGGGTTCGCGCGTCAACCAGACCGGCGCGTGGTTCCGAAACCCTTCGGCCGCCCACAGGGCCAGCCGCGCCGCCGTGTCCGCCACCTTGAGCAAGGGCAGGCTGCAGGTTGTCCCCAGCAGGCAACCCACCGTGGCGCCGAGCAAGCCGAACGGCACCACCACCATCTCGACCAGCGGCACCAGCACCAGATTTCCGAGAGGCGCAGCGGGGGTGACCTCGCCGAAATGGTGAGCCACCACCGGCGCGGTGGTGACCCCCGCCGCGACGGTGGCGGCGGCCAGTCCGCCGAGCCATGTCAGCGGCGTCTTGAGCCAGGGGGCCCGGAGTTCGGCCCGCGCCAGACTGGACAAGGTCGGTGGATCGCCGCGCGACGGGAGCAGACGAGGCACCAGCACCGCCAGCGCCAGCACCGACACCGCGGACAGCTGAAACGAGATGTCGGTGATGACCAGCGGCGACCACGCCAGCAGCAGGAGCACCGCCGCGGCCACGGCAATCAACGGGGTGTTTCTCCGACCGACCGCCACCCCGACCAGCCCGAAGAGCATCATCAACAACGAACGAACGGTCGCCACCGCGGCGCCCGTCACCAGCGTGTAGAACGCGAGCGCGGGAATCGCCAGTGCGGCCGCCGTGGCGCGGGCGTCGATCCACAGCGGCAGCCGCGGCACCACCACCAGGAGCCTCCGCACGCCGTCGAAGAAGACCAATCCCACGGCCGCCAGGTGCAGGCCGGACACCGACAGGACATGGGTGGCGCCCGCGGCGCGAAACCCGTCCTCCACTGTCGGGTCCGTGGTGCGCCTCTCACCGAGGACCGCCGTGTGAAGAAAGGTTGCCGCCCGGGGCGAGGCGATGCGATCGATGGCCTGCCCGAGCGCCAGCCTCACCCGCGCGGCCGCCCGCCAGACCACGGTGGCGGGTCGGCTGCGAAATCCGACCAGCCCTCCCGGCAAGACGTGGATGTTTTCGCTTGCCCCCACGCCCGCGAACAGATCGATTCCTGCCGCGCGCGCCTGGATGGCCGAATCGACCAGGCCGGGATTGGCGAGACCGCGAACGGAACGCAGGTTGGCGCGAAACTCGATCGCGTCTCCGGGTAGCAGCGTCGGGACCCCGGCCGCCACGGCCAGCGCCACCGTGGCCTGCGCCGGTCGAGCGTCCACACGTTCGATGGCGACGCGCAACCGACTGCCCTCGCGCGGCGTGACCGCCTCGGGCGCGGTGAGCACCCACCCTTGCACCACCGCACGGGTGTCATGGTCCACCACGGCCCCCAGCGGCGCGGGCAGTGTGGGCGGAATCAGAGCGCGCGCCTCCGCATACAGACCTACCCAGCAAGCCACGATCGCTTGCGCCCAGAAGGGGCGCTGCCAGCGCAACAACAGACAGGCGGCCGTCACAGGCAGCGGCGCCAGCAACGCCACCGTTTCGGGCGCCAGCGGGCATTCGGCGGCAATCGCCATCCCGGTAGCGAGCGCCGC
>JBDSME010000159.1:0-3821 GCA_039916065.1 Polyangia bacterium | reverse complement strand
ACGTGGCCCAGGTGGCCCCCGCAGCGCGCGCAATGCACCTCGGTGCGGACCATGCCGTGGGCGGTGTCCGTGTCCGTCTCCACGCTGGTTGGATTGAGTGGCGCGTAGAAGCTGGGCCACCCTGAACCGGAGTCATATTTTTCGTCCGAGCCGAAGAGCTCCAGTCCGCAACCGGCGCACACGTAGGTGCCGGGACCGTGACGGTCAGCGTAGGCGCCGGTGAAGGCGCGCTCGGTGCCATGCTCGCGCAGGACGTGGTACTGCTCCGCCGTCAACAGCTTTCGCCACTCGGCATCGGTGCGCTGGATCTTTCCGCTCTGGCTCCCCTGCTGTTCGGTACTCTGCCCAGAGTGGGTCGCCGCGTCTTTCTGTTGCCCCTTGTCACCGGTCATGGGTCCACCTCCTCCTGGAATTCTTGGAGCTTAGCGCAAGTTCTCGCTGACCAGCGCCGCGCGATGGCCAGACCGCCGCCAGCGCACCCTGGCGGCCGGTCCTGGCGCGCGTCGCGATGGGGTACGCTTGTCCCGATGTACGGTGCGCCCCCCGCCAGCCCGCCAGTACCGGCGCCGCGCCGCCGCCGGTGGTGGTTGTGCTCCCCGATGGGGCTGCTCGTGGTCGTGCTACAAACGCCGGGTGTGATGGCGGCGCCGCTTGTTCCTTTCTTGACGTCGCAACCTTCCGCCAGCAACGCGCCCGCCGCGCCGCCACGCGCGCGCGACGCTGGTGGCCCGCCGTCGCCTCAGCCGGTGCGGCGGGCGCTTTCGGCAGCGTGGACCTTCCGGCGCGTGACGGGACCGGGCGTGGCGCCCGAGCCGTGGCTGCCGGCGACCGTGCCGGGGTGCGTGCACACGGATCTCTTCGCCAACAAGCGTATCGCCGATCCCTTCTTTCGGCTGAACGAGAAGGACCAGCAGTGGGTGGAGCGCGAGGGGTGGGAGTACCGGACAACCGTCAACGCGGATCCCGAACTGCTGGCGCGCGAACGTATCGAGCTGGTGTTCGCCGGGCTGGACACCTATGCCGATGTCCTGGTCAACGGAGCGTCCGTCCTGTCGGCGAACAACATGTTTCGTACCTGGCGCGTCGAGATCAAGAAGCAGCTCAAGCCTGGCGAAAACGTCCTGCTGGTGAGCTTCCGCTCCCCGATCGCCCGGGTGAAACCGGCGTACGATCGGCTCGGTTACAAGTTGCCGGCGGTCAACGACCAGGCCGCTGAGATGCTCAGCATGTTCACCCGCAAGGCCCCCTACCACTACGGATGGGACTGGGGCCCGCGCTTCGTCACCAGCGGCGTGTGGCGGTCCGTCCACCTCGAGGCGTGGGACACCGCGCGCCTGGACGACGTGCAAATCTTCCAGGATCATCTGGACGGGGCCGTGGCGCGGCTGACGGTGAAGGCGCGCGTGCAGGCGACCCACCCGGGGCGCGTGACCGTGGAGGTTCGCCTGGCGGGCGCCGATGGTCCTCTTCTCGCTTCAGTGGAGCGTGAGGTGAAACCTGGCGCCAACGATGTGGCCGCCGCCGTGCACCTCGACAAGCCCCAGCGCTGGTGGCCGAACGGGCTGGGCCCACAGCATCTGTACACCTTTCACACCACCGTGGTGACGGCGCACGGAGTGCGCGATGCCCGCGCCACCCGCATCGGCCTACGCACAATCGAGGTGTTGCACCAGCGTGATGCTGAAGGGAAGAGCTTCACCATCAAGGTGAACGGGGCGCCGGTGTTCATGAAAGGCGCCAACTGGATCCCCGCCGACAGCTTCGTCACCCGCATCACCGATGATCGCTATCGCTGGCTGCTGCGCTCGGCCGCCGACGCCCACATGAACATGCTCCGGGTATGGGGCGGTGGCATCTACGAGGACGACCGCTTTTACGAGCTGTGCGACGAGCTGGGGCTCCTGGTGTGGCAGGACTTCATGTTCGCCTGCAGCATGTATCCCGGTGATGACCCCTTCGTCGAGAACGTGCGCCGCGAGGCCGTGGACAACGTGCGGCGGCTGCGCAACCACCCCAGCCTGGCCCTCTGGGCCGGGAACAACGAGATCGAAGCGGCCTGGCACAACTGGGGCTGGGCCTCGAAGTTCCACCTGTCGCGCGCGGTCCAGGATCACCTGTGGAGCGACTACCAAAAAATCTTCCACCAGCTCTTGCCGGCAGTGGTCTCCGCCGAGGATCCGGGCCGCTTCTATACGCGTAGCTCGCCCAGCGCCAACGACGACGGCATTCCCGCCAACAAGCTGGGGATGGGCGACATGCACTACTGGGGGGTTGGCCACGCCGGGGAGCCGTACACCAAGTACGCGGCCAACACGTCGCGCTTCATGAGCGAGTACGGGTTTCAGTCGTTCCCTGATCTGTCCACGGTCGCCCGCTACACCACCCCCCAGGACCGGGACGTCGAAAGCCCGGTGATGCTGTCGCACCAGCGGCACCCCGGAGGCAACCAGCTGATTCGCACCTATTTGCTGCGGGACTTTCGCAATCCCAAGGATTTCTCGTCCTTTCTCTATGTCAGCCAGGTGCTGCAGGCCACCGCCATTCAGTATGCGGCCGAGGCTCATCGCCGGCAGATGGGCCACAACTGGGGCAGCCTGTACTGGCAACTGGATGACTGCTGGCCCGTGGCGTCCTGGTCAGGCATCGACTACTTCGGCCGCTGGAAAGCGCTGCACTATGCGGCCCGGCGGTTCTTCGCCCCGGTTCTGGTCAGCGCGGTGGAGGAGGAGGGGACAGTGAAGGTTTGGGTCATCTCCGACCGGCGGACCGAGACGGCGACGAAGCTGACGGTCCGGCTCATCGACCTGTACGGGAAAGAGCTGTGGCGTCGCGAGCAGGCGGTTCGGCTGCTGCCCAACGCCAGCCACGCTTATTTCACCCTCGGCAAGCGCGAGGCGCTGGCCCACGCCGACCCCGCCAAGGTGGTGCTGGTGTCGGAGTTGACCGACGTGGAGACAGATCGTCAGGTCAGCCGCAGCGTCCTTTCCTTCGTCCGCACCAAGGATCTGGATCTGCCCGCGCCTGAGCTGCAGTGGACTGTCGAGGCACAGCCGGACGGCACGTTCGCGATCAAGGTGAGCGCGCGGCACTTTGCCCGCAGCGTCTACCTCTCGACCGGCGGCGCTTCCGCGGTCGACGGTTTCTTCGACGACAACTACTTCGATCTGTTGCCAGGAGAGACGGCCACCGTCGGTTTTCGCCCCCACACCGCGGGCCTGTCCGCCGACCAGCTCCGCCCGACCCTGCGCGCCATCTCCATCGTCGACAGTTTCTAAGCAGCCGGCCGCCGCTGCGGGTCAGAGGCGAGCGTAGCGCGGCTTCGCCGCGCGGAGCGAGGGGGACCGGGGTTCGCGAGCGGCAGCGAGCCGGACCCCGTCCAGTTGACCGCGCGGACCAGGCTTGGCAATAACGGGCATGGCAACTCCCCAGGTCATCACCGCCCGCATTCGCGGATTCCTCTGTCTGAATGCCCACCCCACCGGGTGCGCCGCTAACGTCGATCGCCAGATCCAGGTGGCCCGGACCGCGAGAACGGACAAGGGGCCGCGAGACGCACTGATCATCGGTGGCAGCACGGGATATGGGTTGTCCAGCCTGGTGACCACCGTGTTCGGATACGGAGCGCGCGCTCTGAACGTTTGCCTGGAACGGCCCCCGCACGGCGAGAAGTCCGCCTCGGCCGGTTGGTACAACGTCGCGGCTCTGCAGCGTCGGGCCAAGGAAGATGGGCGCACCGTTGCCACCATCAATGGCGACGCTTACTCCACCGAGATCAAGAACGAGACCGTCGCCCGCCTGAAGAGCTGGGGAGCCAAGCTGGA
>JBDSME010000158.1:0-6447 GCA_039916065.1 Polyangia bacterium | reverse complement strand
GCGTCAGCTGAACGATTGTGGCAGGGACGTCTGCAGCGCCTCGCGCAACCGTCTCACCGCTTCGGGATCCGTGAGCTTCTGCCCGGTGGCGCGGTCACGCAGATAGAACGTGTCCACCACCCGGTTGGCCTCGGTGGCGATCTTGGACCGGTGAATGTCGAGACCGTGGTCGAAGAGGGTTCGTGCGATGGTGTACAGAACGCCCGGGTAGTCGCCCGTGATCACCTCGACGATGGTGAAGTTGCGGCTGCCCTGATTGTCGATCTTGATCTCGGTGGGGACTTCGGGGACCTTCCACATCGTGATCGAATCGGAGCGCGTTCGCCTGGACAGAAGGTCCTCCACGTTGACCTTCCCCGAAATGACCGCCTCCAGATCGCCGCGGATCTTGACCCAGCGCGCCTCGTCGGTGACCAGGCGGCCGTAGCTGTCGCGCAACCGGAAGATGTCCAGCGCCTCCGCAGCCTGCTCGGGCGTCGACACCCGTGAGTAGATGGCCGCGTCGACGATGGTGATGCGGTTGGCGTGCAGCACGCCCGCGACGTGGGCCAGCAGCCCGGGAGCGTCGGCGGCGGCCAGCACCATCTCGGTCACCTCGATGCGTTTCTGATGCGAGACCTCGACCGCGGAAGCCGTGCCGCCGTCGCGGCGCTGGGCAAATAATCGCATGTGGGCAGCCACCCGCGACGCCGGGTTCTCGGCGAAATAGCGATCGGGCAGTCCGCGGAACAATTCGTGGGCCGGCGCGCCGCCCGTCTGCTCCGCCAGCAGCTGCGCCGCGCGACGCTGGCGTCGCTCCACGATCTCGGCCCGTTCGGCCCCCAGCAGATCTCCTCCCCGCCGCAGCACCGCCAGGGTGCGCTGGTACAGCTCGCGCAACAAGGATTCCTTCCAGGTGGTCAGGTTGTCCGGAGCCACCGAGCTGAGATCGCAGAAGGTAAGCAGGTACAGCTCGCGCAGGTTCTCCTCGTCCCCGCACAGCTTGGCGAAGTCCGCGATCATCTCCAGATCTTCCAGGTCGCGCCGCTGCGACATCTGTCCCATGACCAGATGCTGGCGCACCAGGAATTCCGCCCGGTGGATGTCCTCCTCGTCGATGCCCAGCCGCAGCGCGATCTTGATGGTCAGGTCGGCGCCGATGTCGCTGTGCGGCTTGCCCCAGGGCTTGCCCACGTCGTGCAGCAAGGTGCCGATGAAGAGGGCTACCGGCCGCTCCACGGCGCGGATGGCCTCGGTGGGGGCCGGAAACTCGTCGGCCAGATCGCCGCGGGCCAGGGCGTGCATGCGCGCCACGGCATAGAGCGCGTGCTGGTCCACGGTGTACACGTGATAGATGTCGTGTTGAACGCGCCCCGATGACGGTTCCCACTCCGGCATGAGCGCCGACATCAAGCCGAGGTCGTGCACCTCCTCCAGGAGGCTGGGGGTGGCACGATCGCTGATGTCGCTCACCAGTTCGACGAAACGGCGGCCGGTGTCGGGATCGTGGAGCAACGCCTCGCGATAGGCGACGCAAATTTCCGCGATCAGCTCGCGCGTTCGCAACGCCAGCGGGACGTCCAGCTCGATGGCCGCCGAAAAAATCCGCACCATCTCTGACGGCTTCCCGTAAAAGACGCTCTCGTCGCGCGGCTCGATGGCGCCGTCGCGCAGCACGAAGCTGGGATCTTCCCCCTCCGCGCCACGCAGCTGCACCGGGACCGTGACCCGGCGGTAGTCATCCCGCACCGCCGCCCGCTGCAGCAGCCGTTCGGTCTCGCGGCGGATCAGCTTGGCGTGGGCGTGAAATTGGTGCATCAGGGCTTCCACCGCCGGATGCACCGCGGGGCGGATATCCCCCTCGACAATCTTGACGTTGGCGCACAGGACCGGCGCCAGGGCCTCTTGCAGGGTAAAACGCAGCTGGTCCTGACGGCGGCCGGCGGTGGAGTGCATGGCGATGCGCACCCGCAACAGCCACTCGCGCGCCGCCTCGAAGGCGTTCGCCAGTCGTTCAGTCATCACCCCGAGATCGCGCAAGCGGCTTGGATCGGACGTTCCAAACCGGGCCTGCGCCGCCCACCGCCCCATGCACAGGTCGCGAACGCCCCCGGGGCCGTTCTTCAAGTCGGGCTCCAGCAGAAAGATGGTGTCACCGAACCGGCTGTGGCGCTTCTGCTGCTCCTCGCGCAGGCGGGCCACGAAGTTTTCGGCGGCGGTCTCCGCCACGCTGGCCCGGTACTGGGCCAGGAACCTGTCTGACAGCTCGGCGTCCCCGATGAGGAACCGGGCGTCCAGCAGCGCGGTGGCGGCCGCCAGGTCCTTGGCGGGCAGGGCCAGTGCCTGGTCGTATGAACGCACCGCGTGCCCAGCGTCAACCTTGGCATCCCAAAGTGGCGGCAACAGGGCGCGGGCCAACCCGATCACCTCGGAACCAGGCTCGTCCGCGCACAGAAAGAGCAGATCCAGGTCCGAAAAGGGCGCCAGCTCCCGCCGGCCAAAGCCGCCGGTGGCCAGGATCGCGACCCTGGCGCCACATTTTTCGAGCAAAGGCCCGGCCAGCCCGCAGACCACCTCGTCGATCTCGTCGGACAGAGCCCGCGACAAGGTAATCCCGTCTTTTCCCTCTTTTACCCCTGCCGCAGCCCGTTGTCGGGCGGCGGCCACCTGTTTGGCCACGTCGGTCGGCATGTGGGGTCAGTATATAGGTGCAGATGGACCGCGGATCGACGGCAGATCGAACAGCAGTTCGCTGCCCGACCGTTGACGCGCGACGCACGCTGCGGCACCGTATCGACATGGCCGAAATCGAGCTGGCGCCGCTTTCCCACCGACTTGACGACGACGAGATCAAGTTGCTCGGAAAACGGCTCAAGGATCTGGGGGTCGCCGACCTGGAACGCGGAGACGACAGTCACAACCACACCATCGCCGCGCGCCTGTCCGAGGATGCGTTGACGGAGTTTCTGGATCGGCTCGACGCGCACGACCTGGGCGCCGAGATCTACATTCCGGTGGAGTTCGACGGCCGGGTGACGGTGGGCGACTACCGCGTGGCCTCCACGCAGGCTCTGATGGACATCCTCGAGGAGATGAAGGAAGAGCTGGGCGTCGACGAGAAAGAGGACTACGAAGACGAGGAGGAAGATGAGGAGGACGAAGACGAGGAGGAGGACGAGGGAACCGTCATCGAGGCCCAACTCCGCCAGATCTGGCAACTGGTCGCCGATGGCGCCACCGAATCCCTCGACAAGAACGTCCCCCTCCACCTCCAAGTCTGATGTCTGATGTCTGATGTCGGGTCAGGCGCGCATGAAGATGTGGGGCGCCAGGCCGTCGCGGTAGACAGCGCGCATTTCCACGCGCCGTTCCAGGTCGCGAATGACCTCGGTACCGACGTCGATGCCGTACAGCTCGTTGATGTTGTGAATGCCTCCTGGAGCGAACACGTTGATCTCCAGGATCTTGTCACCCACCAGATCGACACCCACGAAATAAAGGCCGTCCGCCACCAGGCGTGGCCGGAGCAGGTCGCAGATACGCTTCTCGTCTTCGGTGAAGTCGCTGCGCTTCCGCGTGCCCCCCACGTGCATGTTGTTCCGGATGTCGTCCTTCGGCCGCATGCGCCGATACGCCGCCACCGTGCCCCCCACC
Organism: Polyangia bacterium; assembly: GCA_039916065.1. Lineage (GTDB taxonomy): Bacteria > Myxococcota_A > Polyangia > Fen-1088 > Fen-1088 > FEN-1088. Next base: position 2,814 of record JBDSME010000158.1, on the reverse strand, counting down.
GTGCATACCGCCCCCCCGACCAGCAGCACGCGCTTGTCTCCCTTCGTCACCGCGGGCAAGAACTCCTGCACAATCACGTACCCGTCCCGCCGCACCGTGGAGATCATCTGCGCGACGTTCGCCGTCTGCCCACGCCCCAGATAAAACACGTTCTGTCCCCCGAAACCCGCCAGGGGCTTGATGATGGCGGGTCCGTCCAGCTCGCGCAGGAATGCCCGCACCCGTTCCAGCGAACGCGTCACCAGGGTCTTCGGGCGCAATTCCACGGGAAAGCCCGCCAGGTACATCTTCGACCCCGCACGGGTGAGACCGTCAGGATCATTGACGACCATGACCCCGGCCCGCCGTAGCCGCCTGCCGAAATCGATGGCCGGGTTGAAGGCGACGTGGTCGCCCTCATCGTGCTTCCCGGCGTTCGGGTTGTTGCGCAGGAAGACCACGTCGAAGTCGTTCAGGCGCGCCGTCTCGCGGATGGCCTCCGGTGAAATCAGCCCCTTCACGTAGGCGGCGCAATCCCGCATCCGTCCGGGGCGCGGTCGGACCAGTTCCCCCTGTATCTCCCCCTCGTCGCCCTCCCCCTGTGACAGGGCATCCACGGACACGAACCCCACGTCGTGTCCCCGCCGAAAAGCCGAAAACGCCAGATGGACCGTGGTGTAGGTCGGGCGCTGCGTTCGGACCGCATTGACGACGAAGCAGAGCCGCATGACAGAAGAGGGCGCAGTATAGCTGTAATTTCCCTACCCTTTGGTAAAGTTGGGCCAATGACCAGCAACACCCTGCGAGGAATTGGCCAGGAGGAGGAAGGCGACACCAACGCCGCCACCTCTGGCAAGGGTGTGGCCAAGCCGGCTGCGACCCCGGCCGGGCCCGCAGGGACGGCCATAGTGGAGACGACAGCGGTGGGAGATACCGTGCCAACGGCCGGAGACTTGACCGAGCGCATCCCTCAACAGCAAATGCGCGCCTCCCTGGACTCCAGCGTTCCCGACGCGCGGTCCTCGCTGGACGCGAAGGTGCCCCATCTGGCGGCAACCCTCATGGGCGTCACGGCGCCCCAGGTGAACGCCGGAACCCGGGAGAAGGGCACCGTTCACGGACGCGATGTTCACCTCCCTGCGGAGTCTCACCGTCTGGCCGGAGGAGCACGCACGGTAGCGGACGATGTTTCGGCGCCGGGCTCCGTGGCCACGCCGCAGCTGATCGAGCATTCGGAGCCAACGCGGGCCGATCCGGTCCGGACAGCCGTGTTGGTGCAGGAGGCGAACGACCGTGCCGGCGCGCCGCGCGGACAGACGCGCGCGGTCGACTCGAATAGCCATGGTCCTTGGTACGACCAGGATCCCACCGGCGGCCACGACGTCTACGAAAAAGAAAAGCCCAGCGTGGTGGGGCGCGCGGCGATTGGCGTGGCGGTGGCGGCCGGTCTGTCGGTTGCCGTGTTCGCTGTCCTTCGAGTGACCGCGAACACCGAAGATGGGGACCGCAGGCCCCCTCCGGTCGTGTACGAACCGTCGTCCCTTTCAGCAAGGCCCGCGCCCCGAACGCCCACGTCATCGGAGGCAACCCCGGCAACCCGCATTCTGGACGGGAAGCCATCAGCGGCTGCGACCAATCCCGACCAAGCACCCGCGCCGACGGAGACCCCTGCCGCCACCGGAGGACCCGCTCGACCCCGTGACCCCACCGGCTTCGCCAGACCCGCGGCGGCAGGTACTGGCCCCAGCGCCGGCTCAACCGGCCGCCCCACGGTCGTGCGGGTCGGTCCTGCGAGTGCTCGCTCGGGCGCCCGAGCGGCGACGCCCGCGCGCCCTGGTGCCGCCGATGATTTTTCGCGGGCGGGCACAAGCTCTCCGGGAAGCGCGGTGATATCGGCGCCTCCCGCCTCGCATATGGCCGCCGGGACGGCGCCACCTGTCCCCTCCCTTGCGCCCTCGGACGTAGCCGTCCCCACCCCCCCCGCCAGCAAACCCGCCGCGACTGGCGGCAGCGACAAGGCCCGTGGAAAATCCTACGATCCCGACTCAACCTTGCCGCTCAATCTCGACTGACCCCCATCGCCGCGACGGTCGCCGTCCGCGTTCCCTGCCCCGGCGCGGGCAGGGCTGGTGGGGAACGATTTCCGGAAGTCTCCTTGCCCTGATTGCACACCCGTGATAGCCCTTACGAAAACACCATGAAAATAGCGCCGGATCAGATTGACTCCGACGCCGCGAAAGTCGTTCAGAGACTCCTACGCTACGACCACAAGGCTTATCTGGTCGGCGGTTGTGTGCGAGACCTCCTCCTGGGAGGGAAACCGAAAGACTTCGACGTCGTCACCAGTGCCACCCCGCAGGAAATAAAGCGGCTGTTCAAGAATTGCCGGATCATTGGCCGGCGGTTCCGACTGGCGCACGTGTTCTTCGGGTCCAAGATCGTGGAGACGTCCACCTTTCGCGCTAACCCGCGTGACGTGGAGGATGACGAGGGCGACGGCGCCGTCGATCCCTCGTCCGAGGGAGCCGATCTGATGATCCGCCGCGACAACGTCTTCGGCACGCCGGAGGAGGACGCGCGCCGCCGCGATTTCACCATCAATGGCCTGTTTTACGACATCGCGAGCGGCGAGGTCATCGACCACGTCGCGGGGATGGCAGATCTGGAGGCGCGGCTGGTGCGCACCATCGGCGATCCCGACATCCGCCTGCGCGAGGATCCGGTGCGGATCCTCCGCGCCATCAAGTTTGCGGCCCGCTGCGATCTGAGTATCGAGTCGGAGACCTACCGGCGCATGATGGAGCACCGGCAGGAGATCACCAAGTGTGCTCAGGC
>JBDSME010000157.1:0-5198 GCA_039916065.1 Polyangia bacterium | reverse complement strand
TGCGCGACGACGGACTCCGAGATGATTTGACTGAACATCCGGCAGTCATCCCAACCGGCGCGTGGGAATAGCGGCACCACCACGTGCAGGCCCTTGCCGCCCGTGGTCTTGACGAACGATGCGCATCCCATCTGCTCCACGCGTGCCTTGATCAGGCGGGCGCCCGCCACCACGTCCTGCCAGCGGGCCTGGGGACCGGGATCGAAGTCGAACACCACGCGGTCGGGAAGCTCCAGGGTGGCGTCCACCGAGTTCCAGGTATGAATCTCCAGGACTCCCATCTGGGCAAGCCCCACCAGCCCGGGGGCGGTGTCGGCGATCAGGTACTCGCCGCTGGTGGCCTTTTCCTCGATGGTGATTCGCCGCAGCCCCGGGGTGGCGAAGGCCGCGTGCTTCATGAAGAAACACTTGCCGGCGGTGCCCGCGGGGCAGCGGACCAGTGAAAGGGGGCGCCCTACCAGGTGAGGGAGCATCAGCGGCGCGACGGCCTCCAGGTATCCGGCGTGGTCACGCTTGGTGGTCCCCGCCTGCTGGTCCAGCACCCGGTCCGGGTGGGTCAGCTTCACCCCAGCGACCTCGCCACCCGCACCGCGCGACCTCGCACCCTCGGAAGTCGCACGCCCGGACTTCAGGTGTCCGCTGGTTTTCCCGACGCTGGTCACCGGTCGTGGAACTTCCTGAACCACCTCCCCGGCGCGCTTGTCCTCGCGCAGTCCCTGGAACGACGGGTGCCTCAGCTTTCCGTCCGCGGTCATCTCGCTGTACGCGATCTCCGCCACCAGTTCGGGCTTCACCCAGTGGAGCTGGCGGCCAGCGCCCGGGATCACCCCCTTGAACGGCGACTGCGCGCTCGCCAGGCCATCCAGGCGGCGGCGCAATTCCGCCGCCACCTTGTTGGTGAAGCCGGTGCCGACCTTGCCGGCGGGGATCAACGCTCCCTCCCGAAAAAATCCCACCAGCAGCGCGCCGATCCCGCTGCGGGCGCCTTCGGGCTCCGTGAATCCTCCGATCACGAACTCATGGCGCCGCATCGCCTTGGTCTTTACCCAGGATGGCCCGCGGCCCGAATGGTAGGGCTCCCGGCGCAACTTGGAGATGATGCCCTCCAGTCCAGCGGCGCTCGCCTTCTCGAAGAACGCCGGGCCGTTGCCGATCACGTGATCGGTGTAGCGGATGACCCGGGGGCTGCTGGCCGCTGCTCCACGCGCGCCAGGAACAAGGAGCCGTTCCAGTGCCGCCTTGCGATCCTCGAGCGGGAGCGGCCGCAGATCCTGTCCGTCCAGGAACAGCAGGTCGAAAGCGAAATAGGTCAGCGCGCCGGTGCCATCACCCTGGATGTGGTTCTGCAGGGACTGGAAGCTCGTCGTGCCGTCGGGGCGCAGGATCGCCACCTCGCCATCCAGCAACGCGCTTCGTACCTTTGAACCCGTCGGGGCCTTTGAACCCGCCGGGGCCTGCAACCGCGCCGCGGCCTCCGCCACGGGGGTGAAGCGGTCCGTCCAATCCTGCCCGCTGCGCGTGAACAGGGTGACCGCACTATCCTGGATGCGGCACAGAACGCGGAAGCCGTCGAACTTCACCTCGTGCAACCAGTCGTCGCCCGCCGGCGCGGCGGTCACCAGCGTGGCCAGCTGAGGAGGAACGAAAGAGATGGCGGCCGCCGTCCGTTGCTTGTCTTTCCGGGCTCCCTGCGCGCGTGCAGGCGCGGACGCTCGGGTCATTGGATCGACCTTCGGGCAATTGACCTTCGAGACACCGACTTTGGGGCGGTGGTCGCCGTCGGCTGTGAGCCGGTTGCTGCTGGCACTCTCCGACGGTACCACCACCGGGACGGCTGGGCTGCGGTTGATGATTCAACTCCCGCGCGACGGGACGTTCTTGCTGGCGTCCCCCGCCGGAAACGCCTTTGGCTCCAGGGACGAGGTGGCTGGCCCGTTCAACACCTTGCCCTGCGGATCGAAACGGCTGCCGTGGCAGGGGCAGTCCCAGCTCTTTTCCGTGGTGTTCCAGTGCACCAGACATCCCAGGTGGGTGCACACGGGCGAAAGGGCGCTGAGATCGCCGCGCCCATTGCGGTACACGGCCAGCTTGCTTCCCCCGATGTTCAGCACCGTCCCCTCACCCGCCGGAAGGCGCTCCAGTTCGCCATCGCGGTTGGCGGCGGGCAGTCGATCCGAGACCAGGTGCTTGGGAAAATCGATGTTCTCGCTGATGAACGCTTTGGCCGAAGCCAACGGTTTGAACCGCGTGGCGTCGAACAGCTTGCTCCAGGGGTTGGTCACACCACGGATTTCGTCGGCCAGGATCATCGCCGCCAGGGTGCCGTTGGTCATGCCGTTGCCCGAGTAGCCCGTGGCGACATGGATGTGGTGCGAGGCGGTGTTCTTGCCGATATACGGCAAGCCGTCGACCGGTTCGATGATCTGGCCCGACCAGCGATAATCGGTGGCGGCCACCGTTCGACCGAAATGGCTGGCGACGTAGGCCTCCAGCCGCTGGAAGGGCTGCGTGGTGTCGTCGGTCTCGCCAACCTTGTGGTCTTCGCCGCCGACAATCAGGTACGGAACTCCATCGATCACATGGGTGCGAATGTAGTGGTAGGGATCAGCGCTGTCCCAGAACAGCCCTGCGGGACCGATGGTCGGCAACGCCACGCCCACCGCGTAGGTGCGGTACGCCGCCAGCTTGGTGTGCAAGAAAAACTTGTTCGAGATCGGCACATGCGCCGCGACGATCACGTCGCGCGCCCACACCACCGCCTTCTCCGTGGTTACCCGGCACCGCTCGCCCTCCTCCACATCCAGAACATGGGTTTGCTCGAAGATGCCGCTGCCGCCGCCGTCGATGCCGTCCGCCAGCGCCAACAGATAGGCGCGGGGATGAAACTGCGCCTGATCGTCGAAGCGCACCGCGCGCGCGATGCGAAAGGGAAGGGGCAAGTCGGTCGCTCGCACCGCGGAGATTCCCAGGCGCCGCGCCGCCTCCTCCTCCTGCTCGATGGTTTTGATGTCCTGTTCCGACTCTGCATACAGGTAGCCAGGCACCCTCTGAAACTGGCAGTCGATTTTCAGGTCGGTGACGAAGGTGGCGATGCGCTCGATGGCGGCGCGCTGACCCCGGGCCGCGAGGCGGGCGCCCCCCTCCCCGAAGGCGGAAATCAGATGGTGGTAACGGGTATCCAGCACCTCGGTCAGGTGCGCGGTGGTCTTGCCCGTCTCACCCTTGCCGACGCGTCGCGACTCCAGCACCGCGACTTTTACGCCGGCATCCTTCAACAACCGCGCGGCGGTGATCCCAGTAATCCCCCCGCCGATGATCGCGACGTCGACTTCGAGATCCCCCTCCAGCCCTCCGTGAACGTGGGTCGGCACGGTCTCGGACCAGACGGAGTTGGTGTAGTTCGGCATCGCTCAAACCTCTCCGCGATCACCACCCCGATCGCTCGCACCGAAGGTAGGTTCGATGCGCGCATTGTCGATGCCGTCGTGCGCGTCAGCGGCACAAATTCCCGTAACCGTTGCGTAACGCCGCGCGCTCGAGTGTGTAGTCCCGGACGCAAGCCGACCGCAGCGCAGGGTCTGTTCCCTGCCGCTGATCGTGCCGAAGGATGCGGTCTTGGTCGCCAGACCGCGCCGAACGGCAGCCGCCCAGGGTGGCACGCGCCTTGTACAGACCAGGCGTCGTGCGTTTCACACCACTTCACGCCATGCCTCCCGGCCGGTCCGTAGGTGACCAATCAGGTACGCAAAATGGGCAGGGGCGCGCCCACCGCTTTTGGGCGGCCGCGGCCTCGCTGAGCATTTTCTTGGTTCTCGCCTGCGACGGCGGGGAGGACGCCCGCCCCTTCGGAGGGGATCCTTCGAAGCCGGGCGCCGGGGTGATGGGAGCGGCGGGCGCTGGCCACGGTACGGGGGACGGACTGGTGAGAGGAAGCGCCGGGGCAACGGGCACCCTGAACGTGGATGTCGGTTCCAGCGGAGGGACCACGCCGGTCGACAGAGGAACCGGGGGGCGGACGGGCTCGGGTGGCGCGGCTGGATCAGGCGAGGCAACGGGCGGTACCGCGGGCCCGTTTGATGCCGGGGTAGGGGGAGCGGGGCCGGCGGCGGCGTCCGGCGGACGGATGGGTTCCGGCGGTTCTGTTGACGCAGGCGTGGCGGCGTCGGGAGGACGCGCGGGAGGCTCGGGAGGCGCGGGAGGCTCGGGAGGCTCGGGAGGCAGACCCGGGTCCGGAGGGAGCGGGCACACGGGGGGGGCCCCGGGCACCGGCGGGGCTCGGGTGATCTCAACCGGTGGGGCGTCCGCGCCGGGCACTGGTGGCGCCCGCGCCTCCACGGGTGGCGTTTCCGGCACGGGGGGGGCCAGCGGCACAACGACCGAGTGTCAGAAGTACATCGATGAGTACGACGCGGAAATGCAGAAGGCCCGCATGTGCAAACCCAACGACAAGGGCGACAACAAAGACGAGGGCGGCGGCAATTCATGCGCCGCGCTGGTCCCCGCCAAGCTTGCCGGCTGCGGCAGCAACTGCACCACCTACGTCGACAAGCCCAAAATGCTGGAGGAGATTCAGAAAAAGTGGACGATGGCCGGATGCACGGCGCCAGCCTGTGCAGTTGGGGTGTGCCTGAACCCTCGGTCGGCAACCTGCTCGGCGGCGGGGGTGTGCACCGAGGGATTGCTGTGATCGATGAAAAATACGAACACCACAGGTCCCCACGGTAGCTCACCGCGTCGGTGCGGCGGGGTGTTCTTCGATGTGCGTACCTTCTGGCCGCCGGTTGCGGGACCGACGACGCTGCCGTCAGCTGTCGACTGCTCGGGGCGGGGGCGCCGCGATCGTCCGCCGGGGGCGTACCGCCTCCATGAACTCCTCGACGGGAAGCGTGTTCAGGACGTCCGAACGACGCAGGCCGCCGCGACGGGCCAGCGCCACGCCGAACTTCAGGTAATCCAGCTCGCCGGTCGAATGCGCGTCCGTGGAGATGACGAACTTGATGTGGCGCCGTCGCGCCGAGCGGATCCATTCGGCCGGCAGGTCCAGGCGGTGCGGGCTGCCGTTGATCTCGAGGGCCGCCGGCGCGGCCGCCACGACGTCCAAAATCTTCTCCACGTCGCAGCTTATCGGCTCGCGGCGGAGCAGCAGGCGCCCCAGCGCATGTCCCCAGATCTTGAACACCGGCTGCTCCATCGCGCGA
>JBDSME010000156.1:0-3017 GCA_039916065.1 Polyangia bacterium | reverse complement strand
CTCGAAGTCACGGCCCGACGCTCCGGCCGGGATCACGCCCCAAAGAAAAGGGCCGGTGGCATTCACCTCGATGTCCGCTTCCATGATCTCCCCATCGGTGACGTCGCCCGGGCGCGCAACCGAGAAGAGGCTGGTGGTGGCCACGGCCGCTGGATCGAAAGGGACGGTACACGCCCCGGGGTCTCGACACCAATCTCCAGTGCGCATGATGATGCGGTTGCGGTGATCGCGGCCTGCCACCTGGCTGCTGGTCGATGTCGACGATAGCCGGAGGGAAATTCCCGTGCACGGCAGTGCCGGATAGCTCCAGGCCTCCGCCGCGAGCTGCGCCGAAATCCGCAGATCTGTGTCGGAGATCCCCAGCCCGTCGGGGGGACGCGACACCTCCAGGACCTTGCGCGGATCAGTCCAGAAAAATGGGACCAGGGTATCATCGGTTCGTTGGCGTACGTACGCATGCGCCGGGGCAGCCCCCATCGCCAGAGTACCCATTGCCATGAGGACGGACGCCGCCATTTGACCAAGCAGAACTGCCGGTCGCGAGCGCAAATTTCCTCGGCGCGAGGGGCCGGGGGGGAGGCGGCGGTAAGTCACCGGGTGGGCGGACACCAGGTCCCTATCGGCACTAAACCGCTTCAGCTTTTGGATACGAGCCCAAAACCTTCAGGGACTCACACTGTCCACGGACCGCCTCCAGCGAGGCGGCGACCTGCACATCGCGCTCGTGGCCGTCGACATCGACGAAAAAAATGTACTCCCACGGGCGGCGGCGGGAGGGGCGGCTCTCGATCTTGGTCATGTTCAGGCCGCGTTCCGCGAAGCCGCCCAGCACCTTGTACAGGATGCCGGGCTGGTCGCTGGTGGTCAGCAACACCGACGTCTTGTCGTGACCGGTCGGCTCGGCCTGTTGCCGCCCCAGCACGAGAAACCGGGTCACATTCTGCGTGATGTCCTCGATGTTGCGCTTTAGCACCTGAAGGTCGTAAAGCTTGGCCGCCATCTCCGAGGCGACCGCTACCCCGTGTGAGTCACCGTGCGCCGACCGGGCCGCCTCCGCGGTGGAAGCCGCTTCCACCACGGTGGCCCGGGGGAGGTTGGTGGCCAGCCAGCGGCGGCACTGGGCCAGGGCCACCGGGATGGAATAAACGCGCTCCACGCGCTCCAGTTCCACCTCGCTGCGCGCCAGCAGGCACAGCGAGATCTTCAGCATGATCTCGGCGCTGATCTTCAAATCGCTGTCCACAAAGCTGTCCAGAGTGTGGTTGATCATCCCCTCGGTGGAGTTCTCCACCGGGACCACGCCCAGATCAGCGCCCCCGCGTTCCACCTCCTCGAAGACGGAGGCGATGGTCTTCATGGGCAGGGCGCGAGCCGACAGGCCGAACTGACGCTTCACGGCCATGTGCGAGAACGTCCCTTCCGGCCCCAGGTAGGCAACCTTGACGGTTTTCTCCAGGGACAGGCAAGCGCTGAAGACCTCCTGGAAGACCGAGCGGATGGCCTCGGTGGGAAACGGCCCGCTGTTCGCCGCCGAGAGACGTTCGACGATCTGCCGTTCGCGGGAGGGGACGTAGAACGGCACCTGCATCTCCTCTTTCAGCTCGGCCACGCGGGCCACGAATTGCGCCCGGTGATTGAGCAGACGCAGGATCTCATCGTCGGTGCGATCAATCTCGGCACGGATCGCGCCGAGCTCTTCGCTCGTCGCCTTTTTCGCTTTGCCAGGGGCCTCGGCCATGACGGTAACTTACACCGCTTGCCGGCCTCGCCAAACCGCAGCCGCTGGGCGGCGGCGTGGGGCCTTGGCGCGGGCCGCTGCTCCGATGTAGGGTCGCACCCATGTCCCGGGTGGCAGCGCTGTTGGCCATCCTGCTGGCGGCTTCGGCCGCGGCGGCGGCGGCCTTGATCATCCTGCCGGCGCCGTCGAAGTCGCTGGCTTTCGTCGCCATCGCGGCGGGCGAGAAGAGCGTATTCATCTTGGCGCTGGCGGTGGTGGGTGCCGTGCTGGCGCTGTTTGCCTCGCGGCCGGGGACCCGACTGCTGGCGATGCTGGCGGTCTTGCTGTGTCTGGCCGCGACGGTGGTCGCGCTGGTCCCGTTCGCCCAGGCGCTGCGCGTCGCCAGCGAGCAGCGCGTCGACCTGAATTTCAGCAGGTATTTGCGGTCGCACATAGACACCGAAGGTCCCATAAAGGCGAAGAAGACAGTGGTATTCGCCGAACTGCCGCAGCAGGGGGGGACGCGATCGCTGGGAATGGACGTGTACGTCCCGTCCGGCACCCTGCGCCCTGCCCCGCCTGCCGAACCATCGCGCGCCATCGTGGTGGCCCACGGGGGCGGGTGGTCGGCGGGCGATCGCGGGGATGCCTCTTTGGCCAGTCAGTGGTTTGCCGACCATGGGTTCACCGTGTTCGACGTCGAATACCGCACGTCACCGCAGCCGAACTGGAAGGGCGCCACCGGCGATGTGAAGTGTGCCATTGGGTGGATCAAGCGCCACGCCACCACGCCGGACTGGAACATCGATCCCGGGAGGATCACCCTGCTGGGTCGGTCCGCCGGCGGACATCTGGCCCTGCTGGCTGCGTATGCGCCGAACGACGCCCGCCTTCCGTCCAGTTGTCCCGAAGGCAGTGGCCCGGACACCTCCGTGGAATCGGTGGTGGCCTACTACGCTCCCACTGATCTCGTGTGGGGTTACGAGCACCCCGTGAGGAAGCAGGTCTACGACAGCTCGGAGAAGCTGCGGAAGTTCATCGGTGGAACGCCGGAGACCACGGGGGACTTGTACCGCGTGCTGTCGCCAACCGAGCGCGCGACGGCAGCGGCGCCCCGCACCTTGTTGATTCACGGCGGTCGCGACCAGTTTGTCGGCCGCCAGCACCTGGACATGCTGGCGGACAAGCTGCACGCCGTCGCCGTCCCCTACGAGACCTTGATCATCCCCTACGCGCAGCACGGGTTCGACTTCGTGTTTGGAGGCCTTTCGGGCCAGATAGCCGAGGCGGTGGTGTTGCG
>JBDSME010000155.1:0-11592 GCA_039916065.1 Polyangia bacterium | reverse complement strand
TTGGAATTTGTCGACTTTCTGGCGGGGCGGGTCTCCTGGTCGGAGGCGATGGGAAGGCCGATGGCCGCCTCCTGCTTGGCGCGAACACCCTCCTTGTTCGGATCCTTCGGCTTGGGTGCCTGTACCGGAGGGGGATTCTTGGCCGCTTCGTCGGCGAGTTTCTGGGCGGCGGCGATCTTCCGCATGTCGGCGGCCTTCGCGCCGTCGTCTCCCATGACCTTCTTCTCCCATTCCATCTGCTTCTCGATGGTCTTGTCGCCGGAAACGCTGTCGCCAGAGCCCTTGCCACGATTCTTCTTGGGCTGGGCGACGGCGGCCGATGAAAGGGCCAGACTGACAGTGAGTGCGATCACGTAGCCGAGGAACTTGGAGCGCATATTCGAACCTCCGGGGAAGAGGAGAGGCGCCGGCGGGAGACACTCGGGAACGTGTGGGGGCCGCGCCAGCACAGGGGACTGTGATTATCCGGTGGATTTCCGGGTTTGCAACCACGATGGTGGCGCTGTCAGTTCAGCACCGACAGATGCCGCAGCGTGTCTTTGGCGGTGCCTTGCTTCGTCTCGGCGGCCCGGTCCACCAGGTTTTCGAGGTTGGCCGGAATCCCCTCTAACGCTTCGCCGCCGTCTAACGCTTCGCCGCCCTCCACCGCTTCGCCGCCCCGCCGGCTGGCGGAGAGGGTGCCGCAGGCGGCACCAATATCCTGTCCCCCCGAGTAGCGCCGCACCACCGGCATGCGAAGTTGCTGGTTCAGGGCGTCGCGGAACTGGTCCAGTTCGTCGGTGGTGGGGGCGCGGTAGCGACCGGTATCGTCGGTGACGTCGATGAGGTTGATCTTCACCCGAAGTCCGGCCAGCAGAACCGCCAGCTCGCGCGCGTGGCGAGGGGTGGTGTTTGTGTGGACGCCGCCGATGGCCACGTAAGCGATGGTGGCACGCTGACCGGTGGCTTCGATGTAGGCGCGGATTTGAGGCACCAGTTCTGTGAGCGGCCAGCGGTTTTCAATTGGCATTAATACGGCGCGCTGCGCGCTGCTGGGAGCGCCCAGCGAGAAGATCAGTCGGTACGGCTGGCGCTCTTCGATGTACCGGCGGATGACCGGGACGACGCCCGCGGTGGAGATCGAGATGGCCTTGGCGGCGATCGCCGGGCCGGCTGGGTCGGAGAAGATGCGCGCCGCGCGCAACACGTTGGCCGCATTCAGCAGCGGCTCTCCCATGCCCATGAAAACCGCGCCGCGGATGGGATGCTCGGCCTCGGCCGCTATGGTGCGAAGCTGAGCGACTATCTCCCACGTCTCCAGGCTGCGGAGGCCGCCCAGGCGTCCGGTGGCGCAAAAATCGCAACCCAGGGCACACCCCGCCTGAGAGCTGAGACAGACCGAGTACTTGCTGGTCGGCAGCGCGATGAGGCCGCCCGGGGCGCTCCCTTCCGTGCGGGCCTGGCGCAGAGCACGAGCGGCGGCGGGATCGGGCAGAGGGATACGCACGGCCTCCACCTGGTGACCGTCCGCCAGCTTGAAGAGGTACTTGATGAATCCATCGTCGGCGCGGCGCCGTTCCAGCACCTGCAGTTCGGGCCAGATGGCGATCTGGTCCACGGCGCGCGCGGCAACGCGGGACAGCCCGCGAATTCGCGCCTGCACCGGTTCAAGGGCCGACACACCATCGCGGTGAACGGCGGCGAAGATGCGACGGGCCACCTGCGGGTCAATCCCGAACCGCGCCAGGGCGGCAGCCATTTCGGCTCCGTCCAGGTTGCGCAGATTGAGGGGGGCACAGGGGATGCTCTCCGCCGGTGCGGCGTCGCCGTTCACGAGAGCAGTGATAACCCGGGGGGCGGGCACTGTCACTCCGCGCAGCGAAAGTAGCGCAGGGCATTTTCGCCCAGGAGTTTGGTCAGTCGGGAGGGCGTCCAGCCGCGTCGCCACAGCACTTCGGTCAGGCGCGGCAGATCGGCGGCATCGCGCATTCCGCGGGGGAGGAACATGAAGCCATCGAAGTCCGAACCGAGAGCCACCGCGTCGTCGCCCGCCACGGCTGCGACGTGGTCGATGTGATCGGCGATTCGTTCGATGGTGCAGAAGGTTCCGCCCAGGTACGGCGCCACGAAGATGACGCCGACAATCCCGCCGGCCTGTCCGATGGCGCGGAGTTGAGCGTCATCCAGATTGCGCGGGTGGGGGTGCACGGCATCGGCGCCTGAATGGGAGGAGAACACCGGCAGCGTTGAGCGTTCGCAGAGATCCCAGAAGGTGCGCTTGCCGGCGTGCGCGACGTCGATGAAGATGCGGCGGGTGTTGCAGGCGGCGACCAACGCCTTGCCCACGTCGGTCAGCCCGCGATCGGTCTTGGATCGGCAAGAGCCGCCGGCGGCGCTGTCCCGTTCCCAGAGCGGGCCGATGAAGCGTACGCCGGCGTCAGCGAGGCGTTCCACGCCGGCATCCACGTCGTCGTCTATGGCGTAGCTGCCCTCCACCCCCAGCACCAGAGCCACCTGCCCCTGGGCGCGGGCCGTCTGGATATCGCCGGTGGAGCGGGCCAGAGCCAGGTCGGCGGCGTGCCGCACCGCCAGGCGGCGAGCGTGCTCGAGCTGGCGCCAGAAGCGGCGGCGGCCGGCATCGAAGCGGAACCCCGAGAAGAGCAGACAGCCGAGGGCATCGATCCCCCCGCGCCGGATGCGCGGCAGGTCCAGGTCGAGGCGCAGCGGATTCCAGAAGGTGGCGGTGCCGTTCTCCTTGGAGATGTCATGCGGAAAATGGGTCAGCTTGGTGAGCAGATCATTGTGCAGATCAAACACAAACGCGTCGCGGTGAAACGCCGCTACCTCTGGGCTGATCTCGACGGAAAAACCGCGCACGGCCGGAGCCTATCACCGCACGGCGTGCGCGCCTCCCGAACGGCGGTCGCCCTCCGAAAGACACGCCGTCAGGGGGCGGTGGGGGCGAAGGCCACGACGCTGTAAGCTACGGCGGCGCCGCGCGAGGGATTGCGGTAACCGTGCTTCTGGTCACCACGAAAGACCACCACGTCGCCGGGATCCAGGGTCCAACTTGCGCCGCCCGCCGAGAGCTGGAGCTGCCCCGCCTCGCAGGTGAGGTATTCCCGGGTACCCACGGTGTGGGGTACCCCTGCCATTGAGGCCCCGGGGGGGAGCTCCATGCGTTCCAGTTCCAGACCGGCGATGGTTTCCGGAAGCAGCTTGCGGATTTTCACGGCGCCCCGGGACCGCACCGGCAGGGCGTTCACCTTGTAGAGTCGGCCCATGCGGCGAGGCGGCTCGATGAGCTCCTCGAGCCGAACGGACAGGGCCGTCGCCACCCTGATCAAGACGGCCAGCGTCGGATTGGCGCCGCCGGATTCCAGGTTGGCCCAGGTGGCGCGCGGGATGCCGGCCAGACGCGCGATCTGCTGCTGGGTCTGTCCGCGCGCCGTTCGCAGCAGCTGGATGTTGCGCCCCAAGTGCAGGGCCGGGTCGTCGCGGTTGCTCTTGCCGCCTCTGTTGCCGGCCGGGGGCGACGCCGGGGATCGCTGCGCCTGCGTGGTCATGGTCAACAGGATGACGCTCTGTCCGTATATTGGCAAGCCGGACGATACTTGGGACGAAGCCGCCCATGGTGAAAAGTGGAGGCAACACCATGACGAAGGCAACCGACGATGACACGGAAGTAGATCCGACAGAGATTGGCGACCAGTTTCGGGCGCCACCCCTGGAGACCGCCCTGATCACCGGGGGCAGCCGCGGTCTGGGACTGGCCCTGGGGCGGGCCCTGGCGGACAGAGGCACCAAGGTGGTGCTGGTGGCGCGCCAGGCCGGGCCGCTGAACGCCGCGGTCGCGGAGTTGTGCGCCGCCGGACGACAGGCTCACGCCATCGTCGCGGACGTGGCCGACCTCGAGGGTGCGACCGCCGTCGCTGGACAGGCGGCGGCGCTGGTGGGCCCCATCGACCTGCTGGTGAACAACGCGAGCACGTTGGGCGCGGTACCGCTGCGGCTGCTCCTGGACACGGATTGCGAAGACCTGAGCCGGACTCTGGAGGTCAATCTGCTGGCGCCCTTCCGGCTGACCAAGGTGATCGCCGGGTCACAGGTGCTGCGCCCGCGCGGGGGCACAATCTTGAATATCACCTCTGACGCGGGGGTGGAGGCGTACCCCCGGTGGGGGGGATATGGCGTGTCCAAGGCGGCGCTGGAACACCTCGGTCGGATCTGGGCGGCCGAGATGGCGGGGACCGCGGTGCGTGTGCTGACCGTCGATCCAGGAGAGATGGACACCCGGATGCACGCCGAGGCCATGCCGGATACCGATCCGAATACACTGGCCGCGCCGGCGCGGGTAGCTGCCGAGATCGTGCGGTTGCTGACCAGCTTGCCGCCGCCGCCCTCGGGATCACGCACCGCCATTGGTGCCGCCGTCCAGACCGGACAGGAGACCGGACAAAAGACCAGGGGAGACCGGCCATGACTCCCCGGACCACCTACCCCGCGCGTCGGGACGATGTGCGCCTGCTGGTGGTGGATGGCGTCACGGGCATCCAGGTGGAGACGCGCAGTCCTGACCTGGTGACCTTCCTGGACAAGCATGATCTGCTGGTGGTCAACGACGCGGCCACCCTTCCCGCGTCGCTGCTGGGTCAGGACGAACACGGAAACCAGGTGGAGCTCAGGCTGGCGGCACACGCGCCACCGGGCCAGGAACAGGCGCAGGAACAGGCGGCGGAATCGGCGGTGGTTGCCGCCGGGGCCGAGGAGGGGATCGACGACCCGCTGGCGCACACCTTCCAGGCCGTGCTGTTCGGCGCTGGCGACTGGCGCCAGCGGACCGAAGACCGCCCTGCCCCTCCGGCGCTGGGTCCGGGAGCGCGACTGCACTTTGGCCGCGATTTGCACGCCGAGGTGGTCGCGCGATCATCCTTGTCTCCGAGGTTGCTGACCGTGCGGTTCATCCCCTTGGCGACCCAGGACGCCTTGTGGAGCGCTCTTTACCGCCACGCAAGGCCCATTCAGTACTCATACCTGGCGCATGCCTTGCCGCTCTGGGCGGTGCAAACCGTGTACGCGGCACGCCCCTGGGCCTTCGAGATGCCCTCGGCGGGACGACCGCTGTCGTGGGAAATTCTGCTGGCCCTCAAGCGAAAGGGCGTGGCACTCGCCTCGCTGACCCACGCTGCCGGGCTGAGTTCGACCGGGGATCCGGCGATCGACGCCGCCCTGCCGCTTCCCGAACGGTTCGAGCTCACCGCCGACACGGTGCGCAGCGTGGAGCAAGCGCGGGCGCGCGGAGGCCGGGTGATCGCCGTGGGAACCAGCGTCGTTCGTGCATTGGAGGGAGCGATCGCCGCGCGGGGCACGCTACGGGCGGGCGGCGGGGTCACGAACCTGCGGATCGATCGCCATCACCACAGGCGGGTGGTCGACGGCCTGATCACGGGCATCCATAGCGCTGGAGAATCTCACTTCGATCTTCTGGGAGCCTTTGCCTCGCCTGGCGTTCTCGCCGCCGCGTCCGCTCACGCACAGAAGCACGGCTTCGCCGCCCACGAGCTGGGGGATCTGATGCTCATCATCGTCGGCGACCGTGACAACAAGACGGCTGTTGACTGATTGTCACCTGGTTGTTGAGCAACCTCCGCTGAAGTCTTGTTGAGTCGTCACCCGTGAACGATGCGACGCCTTCTATAAGAGGCGGGTATCGCATCGCCCACGCCGGATGCACTCACGGATGCACTCACGGACCAATCGGGAGGACTCGACATGTCTCGCACAACCAATCTGACCGGATCGCTACTGGCCACCACTCTGGCTGTCGGCATGGCCGCCGCGACAATCGCCGGCTGTGACGATTCGCCCTCTCGGGGAGCAACCGCCGGGGCCAGCGACGAAGGTGCCATCGAGCTGGCGCTGGAGAGCGCGCCTGGTGACGCCGCCTGTCTGCGCGTGAGCGTGGACGGCGCGCGTAGTATCACCCGTACCTTCGATCTGACGCCCGGCCTGTCCACCATCTTTCGCATCGATCGCTTGCCGGTAGGCCGCGCCGTCGTTGACGGCCAGGCCTTCGGCGTGTCGTGCGCGCAGCTTCCAGCGTTCACCGGCGACCCCCTCTTTCTGGCGGAGGCGCCCCTGCCGGTACGGGTCGATCCCGTCGACCTGGTGAAGGTGACCTTGAAACTGCTCCGCAACGGCCGCATCTCCGTCGGCGTCGACTTCGAACCCGGGAACACCCCTTACCTGATTCCCGCGGCTCCCGGGGTGCTCACCAAGGATCTTCTCACCGCCGGTGACAGCGTCGGCGGCTACAGGATGGCCGGGATTCCCGACGGCCTGGGCGCCTTCGACAACGGCGACGGGACCTTCACGGTGCTGATGAACCACGAGCTCACCGGAACGGTGGGAGTGCCCCGCGCGCACGGCGGCAGGGGCGCCTTCATTTCGAAATGGAGCATCCGCAAGTCCGATCTGACGGTGCTGTCCGGCGCTGATTTGATCAAGCAGGTTGCGCTGTGGAACCCTGCCACCTCCAGCTACGCGGCGCCGGCTGTCGGCGTGAACTTCTCCCGGTTCTGCTCCGCCGACCTGCCGCTGCCCTCCGCCTTTTACGATGCGTCCAGTGGCCTGGGCTTCAGCGGGCGCCTGTTTCTGAACGGGGAAGAGAACGGCGATGGCGGTCGCGGGTTTGCCCATGGTCTCGACGGCACCAGCTACGAGTTGCCGCGACTGGGCAAGATGAGCTTCGAGAATCTGGTGGCCAACCCGGGCACGGGCACCAAGACGATGGTGGCCGAGACGGACGACAGCACCCCCGGGCAGGTCTATTTCTACCTGGGCACCAAGACCGCCACCGGCTCGCCGGTCGACAAGGCCGGTCTCACCAACGGCACCTTGTATGGCGTGAAGGTCGATGGCATCGCCGTCGAGAGCTCCGCCGCCGGCATCCCCTCGGGAACGCCGTTCACGCTGGTGGACCTTGGCAATGTGGAGAACACCGCCGGCGCGGCCCTGGAGGCCGCCAGCACGGCGGCGCTGGTGACCCGCTTCAACCGCCCCGAGGACGGTGCCTGGGACCCTGCCCACCCCAGTGACTTCTACTTCGTCACCACCAACGCTTTCACCGCGCCCAGCCGGCTATGGCGGCTGCGCTTCATCGATATCAACAACCCGGCCCAGGGTGGAGTTCTGGACATGTTGCTGGACGGCACGGAGGGCCAAAAAATGTTCGACAACATCGCCGTGGACCGCGCCGGCCACATCACCCTGCTGGAGGACGTGGGCAACAACGCCCACCTCGGCAAGGTGTGGAGCTACGATATCGCGAACGACAGGCTCACCCAGATCGCGCAGCACGACCCGCTGCGCTTTGCCCCGGGCGCCACCCAGTTCCTGACGCAGGACGAGGAGTCCTCGGGAATTATCGACATGGCGGCCATCCTGGGGCCCGGGTGGTCCCTGCTGGACGTGCAGGCGCACTACGCCACTGACGCCGAGACCGTCGAGGGCGGGCAACTGGTGGCCCTGTACAACCCCACCTGGGCCGACCCGACCTTGTCGACGGTGGACCTGGCCGTGTTCGGCGACGCGCCCTACGGAGCCGCCCAGGTCGCCGACTTCCCCAACCTGATTGGCGCCATCAACAGCGCTCCGAACGTCAGCCGGGTGGTCCACATCGGCGATATCAAGAACGGCAGCAGCCGCTGCGACGACGGATATTTCGCCCAGATCGCCGCGGCCTTCGCCACCTTCGCCGATCCCCTGATCTATTCCCCCGGCGACAACGAGTGGACCGACTGCCACCGCGCCAACAACGGCGCCTACGATCCGCTGGAGCGACTCGACGCCATCCGCAAGTTGTTCTTCCCCGTGCCGGGCCGGACCCTGGGAGCGGTCAAGAAGGACCTTCTCACGCAATCAGCCCTCCCGGCCACCGCTGTATTCGTGGAGAACACTCTGTGGTCGGAGGCCCAGGTCACCTTTGCCGCGGTACACATCGTCGGCAGCAACAACAGCCTGCTCCCCTGGTATACGGACGACACCACCGGGACCAAGATGGACGATCCGGCCCGCCGCATCGGCGAGGAGACAGCGCGCGAGGCGGCCGGCCTGGACTGGCTGGACCGCACCTTCGCCCTGGCCAGCCGTCAGGGGTCGAAAGGCGTCGCGCTCTTCACCCAGGCAGACATGTGGGACCCCGCTATCTTCACCGCCGGACAGTACAGCGGCTTCACGGCGACGGTCCGCAAGCTGGCGGCGCTGATCCGGTCGTTCGGAAGGCCGGTCTTGCTGGTCAACGGCGACTCGCACATGTTCAAGGTGGACAATCCGTTGGCCGCCGGCGATGTCCTGTACGGGGTCGCGGGCGCGGTGCCCAACCTGACCCGGGTCACGGTGCAGGGTTCGACCACGGCTCCGCTCACCGAGTGGCTGCGGTTGAAGGTGGACCCGTCCACGCCGGCGGTCTTCAGCTGGGTGAGAAATCCCCGCTGACGACGCGCTCCTGGTGACACGGGTGACACGGGTGACGTGAACAGGTCGGGGCAGTGGAGACGTCGCTCTGCCACCGTTGAGGGAGCGCGGTGGAATATCGGACGGTTTCCATGGACGGCGGAGAAAAATGGCCCCATACCGGTCAGCGGAGGATAGCTGTCATGGCCCAATACAAACTTCCCGAACTCCCGTTTGACCCCGGGGCGCTTGAGCCCCACGTCTCGGGGCGCATCATCGAACTCCATCACGGCAAGCACCACGCCGCCTACGTCAAGAACGCCAACACCACGCTGGAAGCGCTGCAGGAGGGGCGTGCCAAGAACGACCTCTCTCGCATTCCGGCGCTGGAGCGCGCGCTGGCGTTCAATATTTCCGGTCACGTCCTTCACTCGGTGTTCTGGCAGAACCTGACCCCCAAGGGCGGTGGAACTCCCAGCGGTCCGCTGGCCAGCGCCATCGACCAGGACTTCGGTGGCTTCGAGGCCTTCAAGAAGCAGATGAACGAGGCGGCAGCCACGGTCATGGGGTCAGGGTGGGCGGCGCTGGTCTGGGAGCCCATGGGACGGCGCCTGCTGGTGAACCAGATCTATGACCATCAATCCAACGTCGGACAGGGTTCCGCCCCCTTGATGGTGATCGACGCCTGGGAGCACGCCTACTACCTGCAATATGCCAACGAGAAGGCGCAGTTCTTCGGGGCGTTGTGGAACCTCTGGAACTGGAACGACATCCAGAACCGGTTCATGCGCGTGCGCGAGCTGGACGTGGGGCTGCCTGGCACCACGGCCTGACATTTATTATGCGGAACCCTGAGAGGGTTCCGCACCTCAGGCGCTCTCTCCGCCAGGCTAAGCCTGGCGGCATTTGATGCGGAACCCTGAGAGGGTTCCGCACCTCCGGCGCTCTCTCCGCCAGGCTAAGCCTGGCTCCGTTCGGGTCACATTCGTGGTGCGAGGTGAAGGAGGCCTCAGCCGCGCAACATCTTGCGGGCCAGCTCCAGGCGCTGTTGTAGCTGCCTGACGGTGGCCTCGCTGATGCGGCGGATGCGCACGCGCCGGTTCAGCTCTCCGTTCATCTCGGCGTGGGTCTTCCCGGTCATGCGCGCCAGATCGGCGACCGCCTCGCTGTTCTGCTCGCGCAACTGGCGGCGGCGCGCCAGCGCTCCCAGGGCCGGCGCCGGTCGGGGATCGGGTGCGGGCAGTGGCACGGGCATTGGCGAGCGGATGCCCCCTGCCCCGCCACCGCCGCCAAACCGGGTGGACCCGCCGATTCCAAATCCCGCGGGCCCGTATCCCGCGGAGGCGCCCACCGCGGGGGCCAGGTCGGGGATGGCATCGCCCTGACCGGTCGGATCCGGCAGCTCTGAATCGAACAACCTCACTGCTTCCAGGCGTCGGCCTTGCTCGTCGAGAGGCACGGCGGAGATGGCCGTGAACAGGGACAGCTGGCCGTCCTCCGCTGCCTCTCGCTCCGCGCCTGGTTCGCGCGGCGGGCGTTCCTGTCCCCATCCGTCCTCCTGTCCGTCCTTTTCAGGCCGCCGCAGGCTGTGCCGCCTCTGTTCGGCGATGGTAGCGCCGAAGGTGCGCAACCGAACATCGTCGGGGATGAACATGTACGCGCCCTGCCGTCCCAGCCCCTCCACCCAGCGCACCAACCGTCCCACGGCCTGCCGAAAAAACAGATCAGTGATGGTATTGGTGGCGTACACACCCACCCGCAGCCTCGGGATGTCCACACCTTCGGACACCATGCGCACCGCCACGATCCAGGGCGCCGTCCCCGTGACGAACGAACCGATGTTGTTCGAGGCGGCTGCCTCATCGGAGGTGACCACCACGGGTACGACGCGCAGTCGCTCCGCCATCACCTGGGCGATCCCACGGGCGTGCTCCTGATCCATCGCGATCACCAGCCCGGCGGCGCGCGGATCACGCTGGCGCAGGTGGACCAGCTGCGCGTGCGCCTGCTCCAGCACCGCGGGCAACCATTCCCCTTCCACGTTCAGGGCCGTGCGCAGCCGCTGGTTCGATAGATCGCGCGTCAACGGATCGTCGAACGTGGCCGCGTAGTCGACGCCGCCCGGCGCCGTCCATTCCATGTGCCCGTTGATGCGCGGAAAGTAGACCGGACGCACCACGCGGCCATCCTCCAGGGCGCGCCCGTAGCCGTATTCGTAGTCGGCCTCCGCCAGATCACCATCGTAGTTGACGAACGGGATGGTGTTCTGGTCGGACCGAAAGGGGGTACCGGACAGGCAAAGGCGATAGGCGGAATGTTCGAACGCCGTGCGCACGGAGTCGCCCCAGACCCGGCTTTCACCGGCGTGGTGAATCTCGTCGAGGACCGCGAAGGCACCGCGCACCATCGGGCGCAGCGCGCTGGGGTTGGTCGCCACCTGCTGATAGGTGACGACGATGCCGTGGACGTCCGAGGGCAAGGTGCCATATCCCGGCGACCAGTCGGGATCCAGGTGCAAGCCGAACGGTTCGGCGGCGTGGGCCCACTGCTGCTTGAGGTGCTGAGTGGGAACCACCACCACCACGCGGTGGGCGCGTCTGGCGATCAGCGCCCGTTGCACCGCCGTCAGGGCGAAGGTGGTCTTGCCAGCGCCAGGGGTGGCCACTGCCAGAAAGCTGTTCCGGGGGCTCTCCTCGAACCGGGCCAGCGCCTCGCTCTGCCAGGCGCGCAGGCGCAACACCGCCGACCCGGCCCCCGAGTCCCCGCCAGCACGCCCGTCGGTGGTTTCTGCCCTGGTTCCTGCGGTCGAGATCGCTGCGCTCCAATCGCTACTGCGGCTTCGCCGCCGCAAGGGGCCTGGGAAGGCCGACATTGAGATGGGAACCCTGGCAGGGTTCCCAAACCCTCCCCACGACGAGCTCCGGCTGGCGAAGCCAGCCTCCGCTCACGCGAGACCCCCTCGGAGTTGCTCAACGACGTAACCGGTCCAGCAAAGCTGGATCTCCCTGTGCTCAATCGGCATTGCGATCGCCGGAAACGGAAACTTGCTTCAATCGTCTAGATTTCGTCAGCGACGGTTTTGTAGCGGGTCCGGGAGCGATCGTCGAGGAAAAAGACGAGGCGGAACTCAGGGCGTCGATGAGGGGCGCCCCGCCTTGG
>JBDSME010000154.1:0-3598 GCA_039916065.1 Polyangia bacterium | reverse complement strand
GCGCAAAACCGGACCGCGACGTGAAGGCCACCCTGGCGCCCTGGGCAGACCGCGCCTTCGGCACGTTCACCGTCGACCAAGTGCAATTATACGAGAGCAAACTGAGCCCGCGCGGGTCGACACACCTTGTGCTTGCGTCGGCCCGCCTAGGGTGGCCGCCGCCGCTTCCAGCGACCTAAAAAAATCCTACACATCTCAGAGCGCGACATTTGCGTCCGATGAACCCTCTCCCGCTTGCGGGAGAGGGACTGGGTGAGGGCAAGCCTTGCGAGCGGCAAGGCCCAATTCTGGGGAAAATAGGGGGCCCCTCACCCTAACCCTGCTCCCCTTCGGGGCGAGGGGACCGGAATGGACGTCAGCCGGAACGGAAATCGGGCGGATAACCTGAGGTACACGCCAGCTCGCAGCGCCGTCCCCTCCCCGGCCGCCTACGTTCCAATCATCTGCCCCCGCCTAGGTGGCGGCTTTTTTCTTCGGAGCAGCGGGCGCGCGCTTCGCCTTGGCGGCGGGCTTGGCGGCAGGAGCGGCGGACTTCACCGCCGGGGCGCCTTTTCGCTTGTTGCGGCGGCGGGCGCTCTGCAGGATGTCGATGAGCTTGCCGGACGAGAAAGTGCCCAGCTTGTTCACGTAGTCCTTGTCCTTGCCCCGCCCCAGTTCCTGCGCGGCGGCATCGGCGAGCTGATCGTGCCCGCCCAGCTCCTTGACCTGGGTGGCCACGCCATGCAGCCGTACCAGCTTGCTGTTGGCAGCGCCCAGCAACCGACGACGCATTTCGTCCTTGGGCTCGTCACCGGAGCCCAGAAGGGCGACAATCTTGTCGACCAGTTTGTCTTTGCCGCCGAACTCTTCTTTGACCCGCGCCAGCGGGCTCTTGGTAGCCATCACGAATCTCCTTGCCGAAAGGGCGCAGGTTTTACCCTAAATCGTTGGTAAAGGAAAACGCGGCGGCCAAAAGGTCGATTAAGCTCAAAGGATGTTCGCCAGCGTCACCGAAACCGTGGGCGGTACCCCCCTGGTGGCGTTGCGCCGCGTCGGGGCGGGTCTGCCCGGACGCCTCGCCGCCAAGCTGGAGTCTCGCAATCCCGCGGGCAGCGTCAAAGACCGCATCGCCGCATCAATGATAGATGATGCCGAGCGACGGGGGACCCTTCGGCCGGGCGCCACGATCGTGGAGGCGACCAGCGGCAACACCGGCATCGGTCTGGCGTTCGTCTGCGCGGCGCGCGGCTACCGCCTCATCTTGACCATGCCGGAGCGCATGTCGCGCGAACGCATCCTCTTGCTGCGCTACCTGGGCGCGCAGGTGGTGCTGACGCCAGGGGTGTTGATGCGCGAGGCGGTCGAGAAGGCCCGTGGCATCCTGGCCGAGAACCCCAACGCCGTATCGCTGAACCAGTTTGGAAATCCCGCCAATCCCGAAGCGCACCGGCGAGGCACCGGTCCCGAGATCTGGTCCGGCAGTGAGGGCGCGGTGGACGCATTCGTGGCCGGCGTGGGTACGGGCGGTACCGTGACCGGCGTGGGGGAATACCTGAAATCGCAGCGCGCCGACGTGCACATCGTGGCGGTGGAGCCCGCGCACGCGGCCGTGCTTTCGGGCGGCCGCGCTGGAAACCACCTGATTCAGGGTATTGGCGCCGGCTTCGTCCCCGACATCTTGAATCGGTCGATCATCGACGAGATCGCCACCGTCACCGACGACGAGGCGCTGATTCATGCGCGACGGCTGGCCCGCGAAGAAGGCATTTCCGCCGGCATATCCTCGGGCGCGACCCTGGCCGTGGCCCTGCGGCTGGCGGCACGCCCAGCCTTCGCGGGCAAGCTGATCGTTTTCATGGTGTGCGACTCTGGCGAGCGCTACGTCTCCGGCCCGTTGCTGGACGAACTGGTAAGTGCACCGCCGTCGAAATAGGCGAGCGGCGAAGAATCTCGACGAACGAAGCAAGTTTCAGGCGACGGCAGGACCGGTCCAAGCACTGGAGGCGCAGCTTTGCCGCGCCGGGATCGACGACAAGCGGGTGGGCCCCCGTAAGATGCCAGGGCTAGCCCTCCCGCGAGCGGCGAAGCCGCCGTTACGGATGAGGGAAGCCGGGGACCGGGGGCTGGCGGGCCAGGGTAAGAAAGGCGCGCAGGCGTTCCACGCCGTCAGTGACCTGTGCCTGGGACAGGTTCACCGTGATCTCGGTGGTCACGTCCGAGGTACGCGCCGCGATGCCGTCCAGGTAGGGGCCGAGACCCATCAACAACACCTGAGGGCTGCGGCGCGCCGCACGAACGGCGTCCGTCACCTGCGCCGCCATGGCCTCTGCCTGTGGTCGGGTGCCCAGATCGGCAACCAGATGCGTGCGCAGGCCTCCAGCGATGTCCACCCCCAGCGCCAGGCGGGTGATACCGCCACCACTGGCCAGCGCCGGATCCGAGGCCAACGCCGCGCGGGTGTCGGCGGGCACGATGGCCGCGGCCCACAACGGCGGCGACACAAGCCCGGACACCGGCGGCGACGTCGATCTATCCACACGCGCGCGCTCCACCAGATGGACAAGCTGCGGGTTCTGTTCGGCGCCCGAAAGGGCACTGCCACCTAGCGCGGCCATCTTCTCGGCCCAGCCGCCGGCCCCGAAGACGAAGGTGCGGTCGTCGGCGAAGAAGCCGGCGACCGTCGGTTGCTTGCGCGTGGCCCACAAGGTTCGCCCGTCGCGACGAAACGAGAACAGGTCGTCCCCTTGCTTCGCCACCTGATCGCGCGCGTAGGCAACCAGGCGCGTCTGCTCCAGACCCTGGCCATGCAACACCACCCCCATGGCGCCGCCGTTCCGCGCCTCTTCGGGAAAAGCGACGATGATGCTGTCTATCTGCCGCAAAGGATCGAAGCCGGTGCGCCGGGCGATCTCCGCGATCAGCGCCTGGTCCTGGGGATCGGCCTGGGCCAGCGCCGCCAGTTGTCCCCACAGGGGGGTCGCGCGGAGCCTCGCGAAATCGATCGCCACCACGATCTGGGTCTCGGCCGGAAACCATCCGAGGACACCGTCCACCGGTCGCGGCGCCGGACGCTCGCGCGCGCAGCCCCCACGGCAGGATGTGGTAGCCCCCAACAGCAGCAGCGCCCCCACCACGAACACAACTGTCCGGCGGGGGCGGGCCTGCGGGGCGACCATGTCCATCGCTCTATCAGAACCAGGCGGGGCGCGCACGAACCGGACCGGGTTAACATCCGCGCCGATGCCCTGGCAAAAGATGACCTTCCGGAACGATCAGGTCTGGGTCCTGGTCGACGAAGCGGGAAAGCCCGTACTGGATCGGGACGGCCGCGCCGAAATGAAGTACCGTGAGGCGGACACCAAATCGTACCGTCCCGGTCCGGCAAATCTGACCGCAGCCGCCGGGGCGGGGCCGCCACGCGAGCTTGCCAGCGCACCACCCCGATCCGCTGGAACTCCTTCCTCCGGCCGCGCCACCGGCACGGTGGGCGCGCTCGAAGTCTGGACGGATGGGGCCTGCTCGGGAAATCCCGGCCCGATGGGAATCGGCGTGGTGGTGATCGATGGTGACTGGCGCGACGAGATCTCGGAGTACCTGGGGGTTGGCACCAACAACATCG
>JBDSME010000153.1:0-5743 GCA_039916065.1 Polyangia bacterium | reverse complement strand
ACCTTGGCGGCCTTCCAGACCTCCAGGACCGGCATGCCGTAGATGGGGCTGGCCGGATCGTCCAGGGCGTCGGGATTGACGATGTCGTTGGCGCCGATCACCATCACCACGTCGGTCTTGGGAAACTCGGGATTGATCTCCTCCATCTCCTTGACGATTTCATAGGAAACATTGGCCTCAGCCAGCAGCACGTTCATGTGCCCGGGGAGGCGGCCCGCCACGGGATGGATGGCGTATTCCACGCTGATGTTCTTGGCGATCAGGAACGACGAGATCTCCTTGACCGCGTGCTGCGCCTGCGCCACGGCCATGCCGTAGCCGGGCACGATGATCACCTTGCGCGCGGCCAGCAACAGCTCGGCCACCTCCGGCACGGAGGTCTTGTGCACCGTGCCCGCCGGCGCCGTGGGGCCGCCGCCCGCGGCCTGACCGTTCCCTTTTTTGGGACCAGGCGCCGCGCCAAAGCCGCCGAACACCACGTTCCAGATGGAACGGTTCATGGCGCGGCACATGATCGTGCTGAGAATGGCCCCCGAGCTACCCACCAGCGCGCCCGTGACGATCAGCAAGTCGTTGGAAAGCATGAACCCCGCCGCCGCCGCCGCCCACCCCGAGTAGCTGTTCAGCAGCGACACCACCACGGGCATGTCGCCGCCGCCGATGCCCATGACCAGGTGCACGCCCAGCAGCAACGCCAGACCGGTCATCACCAGAAGGTAGGTCATGCCATCCGCCGAGGGATCGCGGATGAACAGCACCCCCAGCACCAGCGAGGCCACCACCATCGCCGCGTTCAAGGCGTGTCGCCCGGGCAGCATCAGGGGGCGGCTGCCCACCAGGCCGCGCAGCTTGGTGAACGCGATCACCGACCCGCTGAAAGTCACGGCGCCCACGAACACACCCAGGAAGATCTCAACGAGGTGCGCGGCGCGATGCGCCTCATCACCACCAGGCTGCAAGGTTGTGGCGATGCCCACCAGGACGGCGGCCGCGCCAACGAAGCTGTGCAACATGGCCACCAGCTCGGGCATGGAGGTCATGGCCACGCGCGACGCCACCAGCGCCCCGATCGCCGCCCCTCCGATCAGCGCCGCCGCCAGCAACGCCAGGGCGCGCTGTCCGGCCCCGGACGCGGTGACCGCCGCGTCGGCCCCCCCCGTTGGTACGTCACCCAGGCCCAGGCTGCTGACGGTCAGTGTGATGGCGGTGATCAAGACGGCCACGGCCATCCCCACCATGCCCAGCAGATTCCCTCCCCGGGCGGTCTGCTGCGTGGACAGGCCACGCAGGCTGAGGATGAACAGGATGCTTGCGGCGAGATAGGTGAAACCGCGCAGGGTGCCGAGAAATTCTAGGTTCATGCTTGTCTATTTCCGGAACATGCGGAGCATCCGCTGCGTCACCAGGAAGCCTCCCGCGACGTTGATCGATGCCAGCAAGATGGCCGCCGCCGAAAGAACGTCGGCCGTGACGCCCGCCCCGCTGCCCAGCACCACCATGCCTCCAACCAGAATGATGCCGCTGATGGCGTTGGTGACGCTCATCAACGGTGTATGCAAGGCGGGGGACACATTCCAGATCACGTGCCAGCCCACCACGCAGGCCAGCAGAAAGACCGTCAGGTGTTGCAGAAGCTCAGGGGGACCGGCCATTCCCGCCACCGCCAACAGCGCCACCAGCACACCGATCCCGATGCGGCCGCCTTTCCCTTGCTCTTTCTTCTTGGGGACGGCGGCGGCGGTCTTTGCCGCTGCCGCTGCCGCGATGCCCGGCGCGACGGCGGGCTTCGGCCGGGCGGGGGGGGGCCACATCAGAGCGCCATCCTTCAAGATCAGGGCCCCGCGCTGGACCTCGTCCTCCAGGTCCAGGACGAAACCCTTCTGGGCAGGGAAAAGCGACTCCACCAGGTTGTAGATGGTGGTGGCGTACAGGTCGCTCGACTGGCGCGCCATGTGGCTGGGCAGGTCGGTGTGGCCGATCAAGGTCACGCCGAATTTTTGAACGACCTGGTCGCGCTCGGTCAAGGGACAGTTCCCCCCCTGCTCGGCGGCCATGTCCACGATCACCGATCCACGGCGCATGGCCTTCACCGCGTCCGCCGTGAGGAGCTGGGGGGCCGGCTTGCCGGGGATCAACGCGGTGGAGATGACTATGTCCGACTGCCTGGCGTGGCTGGCGATCAACGCCTGCTCGGCGGCCAGATAGGCGGCGCTCATTTCCTTGGCGTACCCCCCCTGGCCCTCGCCTTCTTCCTTGAAGTCGAACTCGACAAACGAGGCGCCCAGGCTCTCCACCTGTTCGCGCACCGCCGCACGGGTGTCGAAGGCCTTCACCACCGCCCCCAGGCCGCGCGCGGCGGCGATGGCCGCCAGCCCGGCCACGCCGGCTCCCAGGACCAGCACCTGGGCCGGCTTGGCGCGGCCCGCCGCGGTGATCTGACCGGGTAAGAAGCGTTCGAACTGGTTGGCCGCTTCCAGAACCGCGCGATAACCGGCGATGTTCGCCATTGCGGACAGCGCGTCCATTCGCTGGGCGCGGGTGATGCGCGGGACGGCGTCCATGGCCAGCACGGTCGCCTTGCGCGCGGCCAGCCGGTCCAGCAGCGGCTTGTTTTGCGCCGGCCAGACGAACCCGATCAACACCGCGCCCGGTTTCAGGGCATCGACCTCGGAGGGGGAGGGCGGCCGAACCCTCAACATTAGATCGGCCTCGCCCAGCAGTGTCGTGGCACCGCCGACGACACGTGCGCCCGCCGCACTGTAGTCACTGTCGCCGTAACCGGCGGCCTCGCCAGCGCCGCTCTCGACCAGCACTTCCAGACCCAGCTTGGCCAGCTTCGCCACGGTCTCGGGAGTGGCCGCCACCCGCCGTTCGCGCGGATAGGTCTCTTTGGGAACTCCCACCTTCATGGGCGGGTCACGCGAGCTCGGACCGTGAGAGGGCTGCGAACAGCCACGCAAACATCTGACGAGGTTCTGTTCCCGCTTCCATCGGCGGCGAGAATACCTACATCAGCGGAGGTGTCCACTGCTGGGCCGCCCGTTCTGGCGACGGCGCGGTCGCCGGGCTTTGGGGCGGGCACTTGGCTCCTGACATGCTAAAAACGAATCCGGAGGCCAACCATGAAGAAGCTGATCCTGACCGTTGTCTCGGTGTTTGCGATTTCCGCGCTCGGTGCCACGGCTCATGCCTGTGACGGCATGAAGGGCCACGCCAAGGGCGACAAGACCGACCAGTCAGACACCCAGGCCAATCCCAGCGCCAAGAAGGATGGCAAGACCAAAGCCGACACCAAGTCGTAGTAACCGGCAGGTGACACCCGCTTTCGACGCGGCGGGCGAATTTCCTCAAGCCGGTCGGTAGAACCACCGAAGGTGCGGGCTACATGGACACGCTTATCGCCGACCCTCTCGCCCGCGCCAAGGACCACATTACCGACTGGATTGACGGACTTCAGGTGGCCGGATCGCGGTTGGGTCACACCACACGTCAGGAACTGCTCACGCAACTGGCGTCGGCCCGCCCTACCACCCGCACCGACGGCACGGTCGAACTGGTGTTGCCGGGCCTATCTTCTCTGGGCCTGGGCATCTTCCAGCGCTCGTTTCGGATGGAGACCGTCCTGATCCGCGTCGTCCCGTACGGTCTGGCCTGAGCCCGGCCCCCCTACCCGACGGCTACTGAATCGGCACCACGAACTTCACCCACTGCGGAACGTGATTCCCGGTGGGTTGTTCGATGCTCAGGTTCTGATCGGGCAACCAGACCGGGGGATGGCTGGGATCGGTGGAGAATTCGTTTCCGGTGAGGACAGCGCTGAACCACAGCTGCGGCTTCGCACCCGTTCCGGCCCCGCTGTTGACCTGCATGCCGTACGGCCGCCGCGACGAGAACGCCAACCAGTACAGCTTTTGCCCGCGGAAGCCGCCGCTGTCTGGGCTCCACCGCGGCCACGAGTTCGAATTGGTGGGCCAGGCGCCCGCACCCGCGGCGCCACCGTTGGCCAGGGTCAGCGGTACCGGCGTGCCGCCATTCGGATCCGTCAGCCACAGCGTGGCGGTGATGTCATCGTACCCGTCGCACGGCGCGGTGCCGTAACCACCGGGGTTGGCCGGGCCCGAACATTGCGACTTGTTGAAGACCAGCAAGCGTCCGTCGTGGCTGATGGCCGGGTAGTAGCTGGTGACTCCCGGCTGGCGGGGGACGATCACCTTGGCGTCCTCGTGGGGACCGGTGGCGTCGGCGGTGGCGGCCCAGATCTGACCGCCCACCTTGGTGTCTCCGTTGAATCGAGAGGTCTGGCTGTCCGAAGCGAGGTCGTAGCTGACGAACGCGAAGTGCATGCCGTCCGGGCTCCAGAAGGGGTCGCTCTTCCGTTCGGTCGTCGCCGCCGAGAACAGGTTGTCCCGGACCACCATCAAGTTCATGTCCACCTGGCGCATGCTGAGCTTGCCGCGGTACATGTTCACCATCAGATCGCTGTTCGGACCGAAGGTGGTGAAGGTGGCGAACTTTCCCTTCCGGAACGGTTTTTGGGCCTCGAGACCGGTGGTGGTGGGTGGCGGCGCCGGCGGCTCCAGTAGGTTGAGGGTGCTGCTCCCAATATTCAGGATGGCCCAGCTCGACGCGTCGGACCCGCCGATGGAGAACGCCATCAACTTACCGTCGGGTGATATGGCGTGGCAGCCAATGCACCTACCGGCTCCCCAGTAGCGCCCGGATTCGGGGTCCGTCCCGTCGACGGCTGGCGGTGACTCCTGGAATGGCGGTGTGGTCTTGGGCGTGCCCCGGTCCGTCCAGACCAGCTCGCGCACGGGTGTGTCGCCGCCGAAGTTGTAACGCATCACCGCGGTGCCCCGGGGATCCATGGGATCTGGCGCGGTATATCCCGGGATCGCTCCGGGGTTGATGGTGGTCCAATAGTACAGACCGCCGAGCAAGGGGACGTCGGCCCACGCCAGGTGCATCGGTGCCGACTCGGTCACGCCGCCGGCCGCGGAGCCGAGGCGAGCCGTGAAGGTCAGGTCATGCTGAGAACTGGCCGCCACGAACCATTTCGTGACGTCGCTTGGCACGGTGATGTAGCAACCGCCGCCGACCGTGGGCGTGTTTTCACAGGCCCCGTAGTAGTTGATTTCCAAGCCGTCACCCACGAAGCGCAGCCTGGCGGAGTCCTGGCCCCCGGTCTTGGCGAGCTGGAACGTCACCTTGCCGAAATTCGACGGGAAGATCGCCCCCTCGAGTGGATAGGCCACGTTCACTGAGCCCGACGCCGAGCCGTCCAGCTTGGTGGCGTTGGCGGCGTTGAATCCCGGGCCGAAGCGGTTTCCCTTGAAGGTGGCCACCAGGTCGGCGTGGGCATTGATAGCGCCGCTGGTGGCGGTCACGGTGTAGATGCCGGGCGCACTGACTGTCACCACGCCGTGAGAGATGGTGCCCCCCGTGCGCGGACTGATGGTCCAGTTCACCCGGTCAGTCACCGGGATGGAGGACTGGTCGTCCAGGGTTCCCTGGGCGGTGAACATCCGGGTGACGGGGACGATCTGGCCGTTGTTGTCGGTCAGCTCGACTGAATCATTAGCCGGGCTGACGGTCAGGCTGACGAGGCCAGGGATGGCGGCGACGGGGGTAGTGCCGCCGCCGCCCGCGCCTCCCGTGCCTTCGCCTGTCCTCTGCTCGACCTTCGCGCAACCGGGGGAAACCACCAGAATTGCCAGCGCCACGGCCAGCGTCGGGGCGCTGG